>JACMKJ010000307.1 GCA_014380155.1 Rhizobacter sp.
CGCGCGGGTGGCGCGCCAGCTCTTGCACCAGTGTCTCGGCACGGGCGATCAGGCGCTCGCGCTCGGCCTGCGCCGTGCGGCGCGCGGCTTCGATGGGGGCTTCGATGCGCGCCACGCTGTCGTCCAGGCGCTGCTGCAAGGCCTTGCGTTTGGCCGACGGCACGGTGTGTTCCAGCGGCCCCAGCTGGCGCCAGGCGAGCTGAAACTGACCGAGCGCGCGCAGCGGCTCTTTCCAATGTGCGGCCTGGGCTTCGGGGGTGGCCGGCGCATCGCCCAGGGGAACGGCATCGAGTGTGTCGAGCAGTGCGACGCGCGACTGAAGGTTCTCTTCGCGCGAAGCCTTCAGCGCCGCCTGCTGGGCGGCCACCGGCACATAGGCCGCTTGCAGCGCCGCGTCGAAGCGTTGCCACAGGACCTGGTTGACGGGGGCGCCAGCAGCGTGGATCTCCTTCCAGCGTGATCGCATGCCCTGGATGCTCTCGGCATGTGCCTTGAGGCGCAGCTTGGGCACGTTGGCGATCTCGGTGCTGGCGGCCAGCAGGGTGAGCTTGGCCAGGGCCTCGGCTTCGTCCACCAGCGCTTCGAGCGCCAGTGCGCCGCCCCACTTCTGCCAGCCCTTGAGCCGCGCCAGTTCGGCGTGCAAGGCCTGGTGGCGGGCGCGCAGCTTGTCGCCGACGCTGACACCCTTGAGGGCATCGAGGGCGGCGTCGACCTCTTGCAGCCGCTGCTGCATGTCGCTCAACTGGCCTTCGGCAAGTGCGGCTTCGGCCAGGGTCAACACGCTGTCGAGCTGGGCACGTTGTTCGGCGCTGAGCACGGCGTTGGGCGGCGGGGGAGGCGGGGCTTCGGCAAGCGCTTGCACTTCTGGCTCGGGCTCGGCGGGCGGCTCGGCAGCCAGCGCGGCCAGGCGCGCTTCTTCGTCGGCGTGGTCCTGTCGGGCTTGTTCGGCCAGACGCTGCTGCTGTTCTTGCTGCAGCCGTTGTTCGGCCTCGCCCTCTTCGCGCACCACGGTGTTGAGCTGCTCGCGCAGCGTGGCGAATTGAGTCGCCTGCTCCGGAGTCAACAGGCTCGCATCGAGCGCCTGCCAGCCGCGGTCGATCGCCACCAGCCGGTTGGCGGGCAGCGGGGTTTCGTTCAGCAAGTGGCTGGCATCGTCGATCACCGCTTGCGCGCCACTGCGGGCTTCGCGCTGCGCCACTGCGGCGACCAGGCGCTTCTTCGCCACGCGGTGCACGCGGCTGTCTTGGCTGCGCAGCTCGCGCTCGGCCTGCTTGAGCGCCTCTTCGCCCGAGAGTGCCTCGACGGCAGCCAGCTTCAGCTCCCACAGCGGCGCGGTCTGGGTGATGAGCAGCAGCGCCGCGTCATCGCCCTGCGCCGCCTGCACGCGCGGCAGCCACTCGGCTCGGGCGTCTTCGGCCTGCTTGGCCTTGGCCGCTTTGGCATCGGCCTGGGAAGGGGCAGCAGGGTTGGCCTGGGGCGCGTCGGCGCCTTCGCGTTTCTTGAAGAAGCGGGTCAGCATGGGGTGTTGCAGAAGTGAGGGGGACAGAGGCAGCGCGCGCAGTGTAGGCGGCCCACCTGCCTGCTAAATTATCCGTAGCAAACACGGACACATCACACCGCCCATGCCCACCCCAAAGATAGGCGCACCCGTGCGCGGCTCCAAGACCGGCCGGCCGCTGATGGTGGCGCTGGATTTGTTGGGCCGCCGCGCCACCTTGCGCATCTTCTGGGAGCTGCGCCGTGGCGATCAACTCACGTTTCGTGCCCTGCAAGAGGCCTGCGACACCAACCCCAGCCTGCTGAACACGCGCCTGAAAGAGCTGCGCGGCGTGGGGCTCGTGGCGCATGAAGACGGCGGCTACCACCTCACCGAAGAAGGCCACAAGCTGATGACTTCGTTGACGCCCTTGTGCACCTGGGCCGAGGGCTGGGGCGGCAAGTAGCGTCGCCACCACCACCGCCGTGCCGTGGGCCCGCAACTGGCCCGAAATCCCCGCACAACGAATGAATCACGGCCAGGCCGGGCCGACACCGCGCTGATACACGGCCACGCCATGCTCGCTGTTCTTGTGGAGAGGCCGCGGCCTCGCGCCTAGCCCTCTCCACCACACCGCATTTGGATGGACCCGCATGAGCCTCGAACCTTTCGCCCCGGCCCACCTGTCTGCCCGCACCCAAGGTGCCGGCGACCTGGTGGTCTGCCTGCACTCCAGTGCCGGCACCCACGCCCAATGGCATGGCCTGTCGCAGGCCTTGTCGTCGCGCTGGCAGGTGCTGGCCCCCGACCTACACGGCCATGGCCGCAGCCCGCAATGGCCGAAGACCGCAGCGCACACCTTGCACGTCGACGCCCATGCCGTGACGGCGCTCATGGAAGCCACCAGCCCGCACCTCGACCAACGCGGTGTGCACCTGGTGGGCCACTCCTACGGCGCGGCGGTGGCGATGCAGATTGCACTGCGCCACCCGAGGCGCGTGCGCTCGCTGACCCTGTACGAGCCGGTGGCGTTTGGCGCGCTGCGTGAGCTGGCGCCGCGCGACCCCGCATTCGACGAGATCACCGACATCGCCCACAGCGTGCGCGGGTTGATGCGCCGTGGCGACAT
Organism: Rhizobacter sp.; assembly: GCA_014380155.1. Classification (GTDB taxonomy): domain Bacteria; phylum Pseudomonadota; class Gammaproteobacteria; order Burkholderiales; family Burkholderiaceae_C; genus Rhizobacter. Next base: position 2,607 of record JACMKJ010000307.1, read on the forward strand.
GGACGAAGCCGCAGCCCGTTTCATCGCCTACTGGGGCGGCGACAAGGCCTGGGCCGCCATGAGCCCCGCCCAGCGCAGCGCGGTGGCCGAGCGCATGCCCGCCGTGCCGCGTCACTTCGATGCTTGCTTTTCGGCGCGCTGGACCCAGGCCGTGCTGTCACGCCTGACCATGCCCATCCTGCTGATTAACGGGGCCCAAACCCGCACACCCGCGCGGCGCGTGGCCGAGCTGCTCGGGCGCGCCCTGC
>JACMKJ010000308.1 GCA_014380155.1 Rhizobacter sp.
CCACCAGGATTGCTCCCGTGCTGCCGTTCGACTTGCATGTGTAAGGCATGCCGCCAGCGTTCAATCTGAGCCAGGATCAAACTCTTCAGTTCGATCTTGATAAATTACTCAAAGAATTGAAGTGAACATCACTTGCATGATTTTCATTTCTATCAGTGAGCGTTTAAGGTCAATGAGACCTTGAGTCTTGCGACTCTTGGCACTCGCCTTCAAACGCCCACACTTATCGGCTGTTAGTTTTTAAAGAGCTTGCAAACTTTCGTCTGCGGCTTGCTGGACTTCTTATTTCAGCAGAGCCTGTGATTTTGACTTGTTTTAATAACCTTGTCAATTTCTTGGCTTATTCGCTTCTTGTCGCTGTTTTCGCGTTTTGCGATTTCGGCTTCCTTTAGCGCAGCCTGCGATTATGACTTGTTTTTCTTTAACTCGTCAACTGCTTGCTGTTTTTCTTCGCTGCTTGTGGCCGGCGTTGCGTTTGCGTGGCCTGCTGCAATCAGCGAAGACCGCGACTGTAGCATCCTTTTTTAGGGGCTCGCAAGCTAGCCCACAAAAATCAACTCAGTCCGATCGGAGCCTCTGCATGTACCGGGCGCGCAAAGAGCTCGCGGCAAGCGGCTTCGGCGTCTTCGCTCTCCAGCAGAGCCCTGAGGTGTGGCGTCAACCGCCTCGTGTCGGCCCGAAGGACCCGCTGCTTGACGGCAGCAATCTGCGATGGATGCATAGAGAAACTTCGCAGCCCCATGGCCAGTAGTAGTTCGGTGAATGCCGGATCTCCGGCCATTTCGCCGCACACGCTCACCGCCTTGTCAGTCGAACGTGCATAGGAAATTGTTTGCGCGACGAGTTGGAGCACCGCCGGGTGCCACGGGTCATAAAGATGCGCGACGGCCTCGTCAGCACGGTCGATGGCCAGGGTGTACTGAATCAGGTCATTGGTGCCGATCGAAACAAAGTCGAAATGGCGCATGAGCGTTGGCAGCGCGATGGCGGCAGCCGGCACTTCAATCATGGCGCCGACCTCAACAATGCCGTGTGCGCGCCCAGAGTCCGCCAATTGCTGTTTCGCCCGGGCGATCGCCTCGAACGCAAGCCTCACTTCGGCGAGGTGCGCCACCATCGGAATCAGGATGCGCACCTTGCCCAGGGCACTTGCACGCAGGATCGCGCGCAGCTGCTGCCTGAACATACCGGGCTCCGACAGGCTCCAGCGAATCGCACGCAGCCCGAGCGCCGGGTTCAACGCATGCTCGTGGCGTAGCTCGGCGCTGCTCATGCGGTCGAGGGGCTTGTCGGCGCCAATATCAACGGTACGGATGGTGACGGGCAACCCCTTCATCGCCTCCACGGCGGCCCGGTACGCTTCGAACTGCTCGTCCTCCCCCGGCAAGTCGCCACCACGGTTCATGAACAGGAACTCACTGCGAAAGAGGCCCACTCCCACCGCGCCCGCCTCCAACGCAGCCGGCGCGTCGTTGGGCAGTTCGATATTGGCCTGCAACTCGACACGTTCGCCATCTAGCGTGACCGCCGGCGTATGGCGCAGCCGCGACAACCGATCGCGCTCCAGCCCGCTCTGCCGTTGCCGGAAGCGGTACTCCTCCAGCAGCAGCGGTGAAGGGTCGACCACGACGATGCCGTTGTCGCCGTCGATCACGACCCAATCGTCTTGCCGAATAATGTGGCTGGCTTCTCGCGCGCCCACCACGGCGGGGATGTCCATGCTGCGCGCGACGATGGCCGTGTGCGAGGTGCGCCCGCCTACGTCGGTGATGAAGCCGGTGAAGATGCTGCGCTTGAACTGCAACATGTCAGCTGGTGCGATGTCATTGGCCACCAGCACCAGCGGGTCTTCGCCCGCGAAGTCGCGCGGGCTGACCCCGGGGGCTGGCGCATAGGTTGAAGATGGCCCGCGGCTCATGGCACGCAACAAACGCTCGACCACTTGCTCCAGGTCGGCCTTGCGCTCGCGCAAGTAGTCATCTTCCATGTCGTCAAATTGACGAGCGATCACCTCAAGCTGCGCCGACAACGCCCACTCGGCGTTGTAGTGGCGCTCCTGGATCCATTGTTTGGTGGCTGTGATCAGGGTTTCGTCGTGCAGCAGCATCAGGTGCACGTCGAGCAGGGCGGACAACTCGCCCGGGGCATCACTCGGCAGGTCGCGTTGCAAGGTGCTCAGCTCGTTGGCCACCGCATCACGTGCAACCCGCAGACGCTCGATTTCGGGGCCGACCTGGGAATCGTCGATGAAGTAGTGCGCGACGTCGACGCGGCTGGACGCGACCAGCACGGCTCGCCCGATGGCCACGCCCCGAGAAACCGGCAAACCAAAGACCTGAAAACTCATGCGATCCATCCTAGCAGCGCCACCTCGGCGCGCACCTGGGAACGACCCGCGCCATTTGTCATGGTCACGTCACGCGCCCTTCATGGCCACGTCACGCCTCCACGCGACCATCAGCGCACGATTTACAGGAGTAGCCATGCGGGACTTCCCTTTGCCGACCATGCCGATCTCTGCGCTGCGTGCCGACACGTCCCGGAGGTCGCTTCACCCACGCTCAGCAGCTGCCGAACCTGCCCGCGCTGAAGCGCCTCGGTTTGAAGTGGTTTGGGCTCGCGATGAGGGAGACATTCGTGAAGCGCAGCGCCTGAGGCACCTGGTTTTCGCCGAAGAAATGGGCGCGCGCCTGAGCGTGCCGCATGGCTCCCCCGCCGGGCACGACATCGACATGTTCGATGCCTTCTGCGAGCATCTGCTGGTGCGCGCTCCGGGCGAAGGCGGCGAGCCAGGCCCGGTGATCGGGACCTACCGCGTGCTGACGCCTGAAGCGGCCAAGCGCGTCGGTGGCCTGTACAGCGAGACCGAGTTCGACCTGACGCGCCTGCGCCCGCTGCGCGGCGCGATGGTCGAGCTGGGCCGCTCCTGCGTGCACCCGGCGTGGCGCTCAGGTGGCGCCATCATGGCCTTGTGGGGCGCGCTGGCCGAATTCATGGTGCGCAACAAGCTCGACACCATGATCGGCTGCGCAAGCGTGAGCATGCGCGACGGCGGGCACTTCGCGGCCAGCCTGTGGGAGCAGCTGCGCCACACACACCTGGCGCCGATCGAGCTGCGCGTCACGCCACGCCTGCCTTTGCCGGTTGACGATCTGCAGCACAACCTGGACGTCGAGGCACCCGCCTTGATCAAGGGATACCTGCGCTGCGGGGCCAAGGTGCTGGGTGCGCCGGCCTGGGACCCAGACTTCAACACCGCCGACCTGCCGCTGCTGATGCGCATCGACGACTTGCCCGCACGCTACCGCAAGCACTTCCTGGGCGCCGCTAGCGCCTGAGGGTTACTCGCCTTCGCCGAACTTGTCGTTGATCAGCGCCACCAGGGCGTCCATCGCGGCCTGTTCGTCGGGGCCGGTGGTTTCGATCTCGACTTCGCTGCCGACACCGGCCGCCAGCATCATGACGCCCATGATGCTCTTGGCGTTGACCCGGCGGGCATTGCGCGTCATGAACACATCGCTTTGAAAACCGCCAGCCAGTTTGGTGAGCTTGGCCGAGGCGCGGGCGTGCAGCCCGAGCTTATTGCTGATGCTGATGTTTACTTTGATCATTGGCACCGGGTTTGAAAGCCTGATTCTGCGGGCGCGAGGTCGCCACCTGCATCACGCCCTGGGTTGCGCCGGCGACGGCACGCGCCACCACCGCATCGAGCGACTCGTCGGCGTAACACAGCGAACGCCACAACATCGGCACGTTGACGCCGGCAATCACCTTCACATGCACACCGTCGGCCAGGCGCTGCGCCACGTTGCAGGGCGTCGCTCCGAACACGTCGGTGAAGATCAAGGCGTCGGGGGTTCCCACCTTCGCCAGCAAGGCGCGGGCGGCAATTTCGATCTCTTCGATGCTGGCGTCGGGCAGCACGTCGAGTGCCTCCAGGCGGCGCCCGCAGTCGGGGAAGGTGTGCTGCGCCACCGCCTTCAATGAAGACGCCAGAGGCGCGTGGGCAATGATCAGCAGACCGGGCATGCAGGAATTATGAGAGTTTCAGCGCGTATGGACTGAGGAGGGTCGGGTCGGGTCGGGCGCATCTCGCCACAAAAACCACACATAAGACAACACACAGCACACGCCCAACAACGCAAAAGCCCCTCTGAAGGCTGACACGGTGCTCCATCCCTGGGCCACCAGGGCATCCACGGTCGCTCCCAGGCCCCACTGCAAAACGAAGACGCCGGCAAAAATCACGAGGTTGTAGGCCGACAAGGCCCGTCCCGCCAGCGAAGAGGGAAACGCCTGGCCAATGGCCGGCTGCGACAGCGAGACAAAGGTGCTGGACACACAAAACAGCGCCCAGACCCAGGCGGTGGCGCCGTTTCCCAGGCCCACCCCCAGAAACAAGGCCAGCAGGCTCAGCGGCATGCCCCAGGCAATCAGTCCATGGGCCGTCCAGCCCCGCGCATAGAGGCGCGGCACGGCCACGCCCCAGCCCATGAAGGCGAACAGCATGGCGAGGTTGATGGCGAACAGGCCGCCCGCCGTCTGCTGCGCCGACCAGCCGCACACGCGGGTCAGCCAAGGGCCGATCCACAGCGACTGCAGGGCCACCATGCCGCCGTATTGAAAGAAGGCCATCGGCAGGTAGCGCACGAAAGTCGGGTGGCGAAACACCTGGCGATAACCGCCCTGCTCGGTCGACGCTGACGGCACCCCGGGGCCGTCAGCGGGCACCACCCGCGCAATCAGCAGGATGCCCAGCACGAACAAGCCCGCCAAACACCAGAACAAGCCGCGCCAACCCAGCGTGGGCAACAACCACTGCACCGGCAGCGTCGAGGCCACCAGGCCCAGTGACCCCGTCATCAGCATCCAGGAGTTGGCACGCATCTGCGCGGTGGCGCCGTAGTTGCGGCGAAAACTCGTCATCGGCGCCATCAGGCAGGCTCCCACGCCCATGCCGATCAACATGCGCGCCACAACCAACGCGGCAAAACTCTGCGCCATGGCAAACGCGCCGCACCCGAGCACTGCCAGCACCAGGAAGGCCAGCAGCACCCGCTTCGGGCCAAATCGATCCAGCGCGCTGCCCAGGGGAAGCTGCATCGCCGCAAAGCCCAGGAAATAGGCGCCGGCCAGCAGGCCCAGGTTGGCCGAGTTCAGCTGCAGCTCGGCGCTGAAGGCTGGCGCCAGGGTGGCGACGACGCCCCGCACCAGGGCCGACGGAAAGTAGGCAAACGCGAAGCTCAGGAACATGAGCACCGCGGTGCGGGGCAGCAGGGTCATGAAGGCAGCTTCAGGCTCTCAAAAAAGCTGGCCACGGCCTCGCTGTTCGGCTGCACACCCATCACCGTGGCCTGAAAGACCCAGGTGCCCCGAACGAAAAACCCGCTTTCCAGCGTGACCACGGCCCCGTCGGGCAGCTTGCCCTGCACACGCACCCGCTCGGCCTGCGGGTTGGGGGTCATGCCGGGGACGTTCATCGGGCCCAGCGACAAGGCCGGTGCGCCCAGGTTGGCCACCGAGGCACTGCGCAGCGATGTGAGCGATGCCGTCACGCGCGCCGGGTCGGCCACATCGGCAAAGGCCAGCGCCCAGGTCGCGTCGCCAGCGCGGCAGGCGGCCAGCACCATGCGCACCCGCGCGCCGTCGAGCGTCACCATGCGGGCGTCGGCGGATGGTTTGCAGGGGAACATCGCCACCGCGCCGCTGCCTTCGGGTCGCACCTCGCGCCAGTCGAGTGTGGGTGAGCACGCGCACAGCAGCGAAAGCAGTGTCAACGCGGCCACACGGCCGCCACGGGCTAGGTTCCAGAGCATCGCAGCATTATCGGGTGGGCTGCATGACAATCTTTGGATGAGCTCAACCCCCACCCCCTCGACCCCGCAGCCGCTGGCTGGCGTGCGAATTCTTGACCTGTCGCGCGTGCTGGCCGGCCCCTGGTGCACCCAGACCCTGGCCGACCTGGGCGCCGACGTCATCAAGATAGAACGGCCGATGAAAGACGGCGTGGGCGGCGACGACACCCGCGGCTGGGGCCCGCCCTTCCTCAAAGACCGCGACGGCCACGACACCGCCGAGGCCGCCTACTACCTCGGCACCAACCGCAACAAGCGCTCGATCACCGTCGACATCGCCCAGCCCGAAGGCCAGGCGCTGATCCGCCGCCTGGCTGGCCAGTGCGACGTGTTCATCGAAAACTTCAAGGTGGGGGACATGGCCCGCTACGGGCTCGATGCAGATTCGCTGCGCGCGCTCTACCCCCGCCTCGTCTATTGCTCGGTCACCGGCTTCGGCCAGACCGGCCCCTACCGCGAACGCGCCGGCTACGACTACGCCGTGCAAGGCATGGGCGGCCTGATGAGCGTGACCGGCGAGCGCGACGACCTGCCCGGTGGCGGCCCGCAAAAAGTGGGTGTGGCGGTGGCCGACCTGTTTACCGGCATGTACGCCACGGTGGCCATCCTGGCCGCGCTGCGCCACCGCGGTGCCACCGGCGAGGGCCAGGCCGTCGACATGGCCTTGCTCGACACCCAGGTCGCGATGCTCGCCAACCTGGGCGCCAACTACCTTGCCACCGGTGTGGCGCCTGGGCGCATCGGCAATGCGCACCAGAACATCGTGCCCTACCAGGTGTTCGAGACCTCCGACGGCCACCTCATCCTGGCCGTGGGCAATGACAGCCAGTTCGCCAAGTTCTGCAGCGTGGCGGGCCGCCCCGACCTGGCGCAAGACCCGCGCTTCATCAAGAACGCCGATCGCGTGCGCCACCGCGCCACGCTGGTGCCGCTGCTGGCTGACATATTAAAGAGCCGCAAAAAGTATGACTGGCTGCCCGCCCTCGAAGCCGCCAAGGTGCCTTGCGGCGCCATCAACAACCTCGCCGAGGTGTTTTCCGACCCGCATGTGCAGGCGCGCGACATGACCGTTTCGATGCCCCACCCGCTGACCGACACGTTACAACTGGTCGCCAGCCCGATGAAACTGTCGGCGACGCCGGTTCAGTACCGCCGCCCACCCCCGCTGCTGGGAGAACACACCGACGAGGTGTTGCGCGAGCTGGGTTGGAGCGCCGCCGAGCTGGCCGCCCTACGCAAAACAGGGGCCATTTAGCCCACCACCCCCGTGAGAGCGGCCCCCCAACTCCGGGGGAGGAACAGGCTTGCACTGTGACAGCGTGCCCAAGTCAAGGGACACTGGCGACAAGTTTTGGCACCTTTGTGACGAAATCTGTTTGCCTGAGGCCCCCATGGACATGACCGACTTGATGACCCGCGCGCCCGTTGCGGTGGCACCCGCCACCCAAGAAGAAGCGCCCGTCGAGCACGACCACTGGCGCGCCGTCGTCAGCGAAATGAGCGCCGAGATCGCCGGCCCGCTGACCGCGGCCCTGGACCGTGTGCAAACCCTGGCCACCACCGGCCGCATCGACCGCGGGAGCCTGCGCGCCTTGGGCGAGGAGATTGAGCGGGCCCGCCAGATCAGCATGTCGGGCCAACAGATCGCCCGCCTGGCGTCGGGCCGTCTGCGCCAGACGCACGAGCGCTTGCCCCTCACCGAAACACTGAAAGACGTGCTGACGCAGCGCAACCGCGAAACCCAGGCACGCGGCATTCACATCAAGCAGGTGCTGCGCCCGGTCGAGGTGGTGGTTGACGCCTCGCTGCTGTTCAGCCTGCTCAACACCTTGCTCAGCTGGAGCATGGAACACGCCCGCTCGGGCATCGAGTTCCGCATCGACGTGAAGACCTGGCCCACCCACGCTCGCCTGGCCACCAAATTTGCCTACCGCCCGGTCGACCAGCACACCGATGCCTCCGAAGAGCCCTCACTTCAAGCCGTGCTCGACTCGATGACCTGGCGCCTGGTGCAACAAACCGCCTGGACCATGGGCCTGCCCATCGAACGCAAGATCGATGGCGCCGAGGTGCACCTGACCCTCGAATTCCCGCGCACCGTGAGCGACCAGCTCGAGGGCGTGAGCGCCATCGAGCTCGACCACGGCTTCTCCAACTCGCTGCACGCCAAGCCGCTGTCGGGCAGCCAGGTGCTGGTGGTGGCCTCGCGGCGCGACGTGCGGGTGCAGGTGCGCGACGCCATCCGCAACATGGGGCTGATCGTCGACTTCGTGAACTCGGTCGACGAAGCGCGCGAGTTCTGCCGCGGCGGGCTGCCACACGCGGTCATCATCGAGTCGGTGCTGCGTGGCGACCGCTTCAATGCGCTGCGCGGCGAGGTCGAAGCAGACGGCTCTGAGGTGGTGTTCATCGAGATCATCGAAGAGGGCAACACCTTCGAGATCTCGGGCTTTGGGGGCTTGAGCATGGCCCGCGTCGGGCGCGACGCGATTCTCACGTCGCTGCCCTCGGCGCTGATGTTCGAGCTCGCTAAAACGGTCTGAGCTACTTCAGACTGCCGAACACCTTCCTGAGAATCGCGCTGCCCGTGGCCATCGGGTTGGCGCGAATCTTTTTCTCTTCTTCGCCAATCATCAAATACAGACCGTCGAGCGCCTTCTCGGTCACATAGGCCTGGATGCTCGCGTCTTGCTGCTTGATCAAGCCGAGCTTGGACGCGCGGCTCGCCACCGAGTTGTATTTGTCGGCCAGAGACACCTTCTCGGTCGCCTTGGTCACGATGGGCAAGAACTTCACGCCCAGTGGGTCGCGCGTCTTGTCGGCAAAAAACTTCGTCACCGAATCGTCGCCGCCGGTGATCACCTGCTTGGCGTCTTCCACGCTCATGCCCTTCACAGCACTCACCAGCAGCGCCTTCGCCTCGGGCACGGCCGCTTCGGCTGCGCGGTTCATCGCCGTCTCCAGCGCATCGATGCGTTTTTGCTGGCCGGTGGCCCTGAGCAGCTTGGCCGCATCGTTCAGGAAAGACGGCAAGGGAATGCGAACCTTCGGGTTGCCGAGAAAGCCGTCGGTCTTGCCCAACAAACCCACCGCCGCCGTGGCGCCGCGCTCCAGGGCGACGCGAATGCCCGAAGCGGCATCGGTTTCGCTCAAGCCAGCCGCCGAAGCACGGCCCCAGGCTCCCAAGCCGAGGGTGGCCAGGGCCACTGACATAATCTTTCTGCGCTGCATGAGACCATCCTGATGAAGTTGACCCGCCATCTTGCCGTTGGCCTCGTTGTTTTGGCAACCGGAGCAACTGCAGCGCTCTCGTACTTTGCGGGCCGCGTTGACATGGCGCCCGATGCCGCGTTCACACGCCTGGACGGCAGCGCCGCCCGCATCAGCCACCTTCAGGGCAAGGTGGTGCTGGTGAACTTCTGGGCCACCACCTGCACCATCTGCGTCAGGGAAATGCCGCAACTGGTTGCCACGCACCAGAAGTTCAGCGCACGTGGTTTCGAGACACTGGCCGTGGCCATGAGCTATGACCCGCCTTCCTCGGTGGTCAACTTCACCGAGTCGCGCCGCCTGCCCTTCACCGTGGTGATCGACAACACCGGCTCGGTGGCGCGCAGCTTCGGCGATGTGAAGCTCACGCCCACCACGGTGCTGATCAACAAACGCGGCGAGATCGTCAAACGTTACGTCGGCGAGCCCGACTTTGCGGCGATGAATCAGCTGATCGACGCCTTGCTGGCCGAGGCCTGAGCCTTCGCAGGGCGGCCAGCCCGCCCCTTGGCCTCGCGGTCGAGAAACGCAAACACCGAATTGAGCACCGTCTCGGCCGTGGTCGACAGCGGGTCGGCGCGGTAGCTCGCAAACACCGGCAAGGGCTGCAACGCCTGGTCGCAGCGCAACAAGGCCAGCTCGCTGTATTGCAGCAGGCGCTGCACTGCGATGCGTGGCAGCGTGGCGATGCCAAAGCCGTTGACCACCAGTTGCGTCATCGCCGAGATCGATGAGATGGCATGCACCCTTTTGGGCAGCACACCCGTTTGGCGGAAGAGATCCATCAACGCCACATGCGGCTGCGAGCCGCGCTGGAAGGTGAGCAGGTCGTATTCGGCCAACTGCGCCAGCGTGTAGCGACGTCCCCGGTGGATTTGCGCGTTGCCCACGAAAGCCATCTCCATGGTCGGCAGGCTGCGCGTTCTTACACTCTCGTGCGAGGCCGGCAGGGCGGCGAACACCAGGTCGAGCGTGCCGCGGCGCATCAACTCGGTCAGCACCGGCGTGGTTTCGACCGACAGCTCCAGCTCCAGCTCGGGGTGCTCGATGCGCAGCTCACCGATCCAGGGCAAGAGCCAGGAGTGCAGCACCGACTCGATGGCGCCGATGCGCAGCGACATCGGCGGCACATCGGGCCCGCCAGAGCCCATCTCGAGCATCAACTCGCGCTGCGTGGCCAGCAGGCGCTCGGCGTAGGCCATGAAGCGCACGCCGGCGATCGTGAGGCGGAACTGCTTGTCCTTGCGGTCGAGCAGCATCACGCCCAGCTCTTCTTCCAGCGCGGCCACGCGGCTGGACATGGCCGACTGCGTGATGCACAACTTCTCGGCCGCGCGCGACACGCTCTTGAGCGAGGCGACCCAATAAAACGCTTCGACAAAACGCAAGTTCATGGTGAGCATCCAGATTCATGGGGCCGGGCGACCCCTCAATGTCACCCAGGAAGCCGAATTTCGTGCATCGGAAAATTCGATGATGGCAGAAAGAAAAATCTCGTTTGTCGGCGCCTCACTCGGTCGGAACAATGCGCCTCAAGGGCAACCCGCCCGATGAAGGAGTCCCTGGTGATGCCACACGCCGCCCCGATGACACAGGCCGAACGCCAAGCCGCGGCCGACGGCTCCGCCGCCCGCCAGGCCGCCCGCTCGGGCCGGCTCACGCAGCACACCTCGGGCCTGGCCATGGGCAACGTGCAAGGCAACGTGGTCATCTTGCCGGCCGACCTGGCCAACGACTTCCTGCGCTTTTGCCAGCGCAACCCCAAGCCCTGCCCTTTGCTGGCCGTGTCGGAACCGGGTGACCCGACGCTGCCCACACTCGGCCAGGGCATCGACATGCGCACCGACCTGCCACGCTTTCGCGTGTGGCGCCACGGCGAGGTGGTCGACGAGCCCACGCAGATCGAGAGCCTCTGGCAAGACGACTTCGTCACCTTTGTGATCGGATGCTCTTTCTCGTTTGAAGAAGCGCTGATGGCCGACGACATCTCCTTGCGCCACATCGAACAAGGCCGCAACGTTGCGATGTACCGCACCAACATCCCGACCGAAGCGGCCGGGCCGTTCCACGGGCCGATGGTGGTGTCGATGCGGCCCTTGCGCGCCGCGGCCGCCATTCGTGCCGTGCAGATCACCTCGCGCCTGCCGGCCGTGCACGGCGCGCCGGTGCACCTGGGCGACCCTTCGCTCATCGGCATCGCCGATTTGTCACGCCCCGACTACGGCGACGCGGTCGAGGTGATGGCCGATGAGTTGCCGGTGTTCTGGGCCTGCGGTGTCACGCCACAAGCGGCGCTGGCGCAAGCCAAGCCGCCGCTGGCCATCACCC
>JACMKJ010000309.1 GCA_014380155.1 Rhizobacter sp.
CGGCCGCCGACGCCAGCCCCGTCTGCGGGTCGTTGTTGGCGCGGTCGGTGCGCGCGGTCACGCTCATGAACATGCACTCGTGGCCCGCATGCACCGGCGTCCACTCGAAGGGGCCGACGACCACCACGGCGCCGGGCGCCAGGTCGGGCACGGCCAGCGATGCGGTGCTCATCGGCTCGAAGTCGTCGGGCCACACCAGGCCCGCGCTCGGGCGGCAGTGCCAGGCCTGCACGCGTGCGCCCTTGGCCACCTCGGTGCCGCGGTTCTTCACCCGCACGTAAGCGTGGTTGGTGCGGCACACGAGCGGTGTCTGGTGGCCCTTCAAGCCATCGGGTTCGGTGCGGTTCCAGAGGTCGGTGGTCTCCCAGAACTTCTCCTGGTAGCCGTATTCGCCGTGGCGGCCATCGTCGATGTACAGGTCGACGGCGGGCGGCGCGCCCTCGGTTTTCACCGGCGTGGGTGCGCCTGGCGGCTGGTAGAGCCCCTGCTTCTCGAAAGCCCAGCGAACCACCTTGCCGTAGACCCCGCCGACCATGTCTTCGCTGACCCAGTTGCCGCGTTCGGCAGCGGTCATCGCACTCGCATACGCCGTCGCGTTGGCCGGGTTGGTGGCCTGCGTCAGTGAGCCGATGGTGCGCAGCATCAGGTAGGCCGTGTAGCGTGACGCGTAGGTGCGCGTGGCCAGCTCGGGCGAATCGCCGCCCACCGAGCGGTACAGGCGAAAGTGCGTGGTGCACAGGATCTGCTCCGACGAGTAGCCACCGAAGTCGAACGTGCCGCCCCAGGCCCAACCGGCCGTCACGTCGCGGTCGTGGCGGCGGTCGATGATGCTGTAGACCCACGGGAATGTCTGGAAGCGATCGGGTGCCTGGGTCTGCGGGTCGTTGAGCACGGCGGCGAAGCTGTCGCCCGCGCTGTGCGCAAAGCCGAAGCTCGGCGAGTTGACGTGGTTGTACAAGATGCCGTGGCCGCCCAGCTCGTGCAGCACCACACGCCAGTCGCACGACAGCCCCATCGGGTTCACCGTGTCACCCAGGTCGGCCAGCATGAAGGCCGTGCGCCCGATGCCGTAGCTGCCGTTGCCCATGCAGTACGCGTTGATCTCGATGCCGTTGGCGCTGCCATAGTGCCCGCGGTGGTCGACCACCGAAGGGAACAGCGTGCCGGTGAAGTAAGTGGGCAGGTGAAAGCCCAGGTCTTGCACCAGGTCGAAGAAGCGGTTGCAGTGGTAGTAGGCGTTGACGGCAGCAAAGTTGTCGGTGCGCGCCGCGTAGTCGAACGGCGAGCCCGCGGGCCGGGTGGGTGGGGCGGTGTTGGGCACCTCCACATTGATCACCGTCACCTGCGAGCCGGTGAGCGACACCGTGCCGGCCACCGGTGGGTTGATGTCGTCGAGCGACACGGTGGTTCGCAATGCATTCAGCTCGGCGGTGGTGGCGCCGGGGAGCGGGCCGCCATTGGCGGTGATCGGGTCGGCCATGAAGACGAGGCCGTTCACGCCGTCGATGAAGGCGCGCAGGTACAGCACCGCGAGCGTCTCCACGTCGACCAGCGCAACCCACGGCAGATCTTTGATGCCGTTCCAGGCGAGGGTGAAGGTCACTTCGATGACCACGCGGTGTTCGCCCTCGCGAAATTGCTCGCCCAGCGGCGGCAGCGGCAGCACGGGGTGCAGCGTGGCCGGCACCTGGCCGGTGGTGGCGTGGGGCGTGCCCGCGGTGGAGTGGTCGTCAGGCGCAGCGCGTTGCGCGGCTTCGTAGCGGTAGACCATGAACCGCTGTCGCAGCACGCTGAGCGACGAGGCATCGCAGTTCGTGTCGGCGTCGGCGCCAAGTTGTTTGGCGAGTGCCTTGGGGTCGAGCTTGGCGGAGCGCTGCACCGCCTTGTCACTGGGCATCTGGGCGTCGACCTGGGCGTGGCGGCTCGACTGCGCGCTGACCACGACGAAGGGCTTGGACTGCATGTGCACCGACACCGCCGCCTGCCAGACCGGCAGGCCCAGGAAGGTCTGCTCGAACACCACCGTGCTCATGTCGAACTGCGGCTTCTCCTGGCTGAAGCGGTACTCGACACCGAGGGGCCGCGGCGTCTTCTCGGGTTCCAGGCTGAAGTTGGCGAGCTCGGCCGGTGCGATGCCAAGCACCGCGCCGTTTTTGACCAGGTACTCGTGTGCGGCCAGCAATGCGGTGCCGGCGCTGCTGTGGAACGGCTCCTCGACGTGCAACACGTCGCGCACGATGCCGTCGGCATCACGGGTGAGCATCGCTTTCGCAGAAGCGTCGAATTCTTGCGTCATGGTGAACCTCCTTGGGGCAAGCGAAGCCCAGGCGACCATCACGCGGGCTTGAAATCAGCTTAGGTTCTGATGCGCGCGATGGCGCCCCCTAAGGCTTGGTCTTATCCCTAAGTTGTTTGGAGGTGACTGAGATCGGCCAGTTCGAGTCGTCCAATCTGCCAGGAGCCTTACTCGTTGACGACTGGTTTCAAAGTGCAGCTGCCCCAGGCGTTGGCGGCTCCGCGATCCGCTTTGGTCCCGAAGGCGACTTGACTCGCCGTGACTTCAAGCGTTAGCCGGCTTGGCCTGAGGCGCAACCACGACAACCTGGCATCACGCAGGCGCGGTCGGGCTGATGGGCCGGACTGAAGATCAAGATCAAGTCTGTCCGGCTGCGCCATTGCAGTCGAACCGCGCAGCGCCACGCTCAAGCAGCTTGCAGAGGTTCGCTCTGGGGTGCGAACTTCGGTGCTGCGGCCCGCCGCGACTTTGCCGACGCCAGCTGGATATGGTCGCGCCCCGCAGCCTTGGCGCGATAAAGCGCCCGGTCAGCCCGGCGCATGGCGCCATCGATGCTTTGTTCGGCGGTTTGCAGCTCAGCTACACCGCCGCTGACAGTCACCGTGATGCGGTGCTCGCCATGCACGATCGGGCTGTCGGCAATCTGCTGTCTCAGCCGGTCAATGCGCTGGGCCGCAGCGTGCATCGTGGTGAAGGGCATGGCGATGGCAAACTCTTCACCACCAATGCGCCCCACCCGATCCGTGGCGCGCAATTCCGCCTGAAGCAGACGGCCGATCTCGCCCAGCACGGTGTCGCCAGCAGCATGACCCAGGCCGTCGTTGATGCGCTTGAAGTGGTCGAGATCCAGTATCACCAGGCTCATGCTGTCGTGCTGGCGGGTCACGAGCTTGCGCAGCGCCTCGGCCTCTTCGTAGAACGCGCGTCGGTTCAGCAAGCCGGTCAGTGCATCGGTGCGCGCCAGGTGGGTCATCTGCGCAAGCGCCTCAATCAGTTCGCGCTTGGCCGCTCGCAGCGACACCAGATTCATCGACTGCCGGGCCAGGCCGCGCAGCAAATCGATCTGCTCGGCGTCGGGTGGGCGTTCGAGGTGATCGGTCACGCACAGCGTGCCGAGCCGGCGGCCATCGTCCGTCTTCAGCAGCGCGCCTGCGTAGGTCACCACCGGCGACTCGGGTTGGCTGCCTGCGATCACCCGCGTGCGCGGATCCCGACGGACGTCGCTGCAAACCAGCGTGTCGTCGTCCGATTCCAGCAGGGCCGAGCAGAAGGCCCGCTCGCGGCTAACGCACTGCTCGGGCGTTACGGCGGACGACGCGCGCCACAAATTGCCGCCATCGGAAAAGGAGATAAAGGCGTTCGGCGCGCCGGTCACCAGCGATGCGACGCGAGCGAGCAACTCGAAGTCTTTCATCGCAGCAGGGTCGTCGATGCCCATGGCCTGCAGAAGGTTGCCGGTACCGGGGTCAGAAGGTGTAGCCATCATTCGATGTCCTTGTGTTGTCCTGTAAGTCATGCCTCATCGCGTGGAAGCGCTTGCGCCTCAAGCAACTGCCGCAGCCGGTCGACCGGCTGCGCTGCGCCGAACAGGAAACCCTGTCCGAGGTCGCAGCGCTGTGCGGTCAACAGCTCGCGTTGGCGTTCGGTCTCGATGCCCTCGGCCACCACCTTCAGCCGCAGGCTGTGGGCGAACTGGATCAGCGAGCGCGTCATGGACACCTCGCCGGGCGGGGCCGCCACATCCGAAATGAAACCACGGTCGATCTTGACCACATCCACCGGCAGTTGGCGCAGGTAGTTCAGGCCCGAGTAGCCGGTGCCGAAGTCGTCGATCGCCACCTCGACCCCCAGGCCTTGCAAGCGCAGCAGCGTGGCCGAGGTCTGGGCGAAGTTGTTGATCAACATGCTCTCCGTCACCTCGACGGCCAGCCAGCGCGGGTCCAGGCCGCCTTCGACGAGCAGTTGCTCGATGCGCTGCGCCAGCCCGGGCTGCCGCAACTCGCGGCCCGAGAGATTGACCGCGATCCGCAGCCTGGGGAGACCGGCGCGTTGCCAGCTGGCGCCGGCCGCGATGGCTTCGCGCATGACCCATTCGCCGATGGGCACGATCAGGCCGCTCTCTTCCGCGATCGGGATGAAGCGAGCCGGCGACACATCGCCCAACTCGGGATGACGCCAGCGCAACAGCGCCTCGGCGCCGACAATCAGCCCGGTGGCCAGGTCGACTTGCAGCTGATAGTGCAGCTGCAGCTGCCGCCGCTCCACGGCACGGCGCAGTGCGCTCTCCAGCAGCAGCGCGTCAGGGTCGAGTTCATCGGGAAAGGCGGTGAACAGATGCAGGCCGTTGCGCCCGGCCGACTTGGCACTCTGCAGTGCGGTGGCAGCCTGCCGCAGCAGCTCGTTCACATCGCAACCCTGCTCCGCTGTGCTGGCGCAACCGATGCTGCAGCTGACGAACACCTCGCGGCCGGCAACCTCGAAGGGTTGGGCAAAGGCCTGCAGCACGCGTTCGCCCACGGCAGCCAGGTCGGCATTCTTCAACAAGACAGCAAACTCATCCCCACCCACACCAGCCAACAGCTCGGCGTCAGGCAGCGCCTGCTGCAGACGCTGCCCGGCCAGCCGCAGCAACTGGTCGCCAGCCGCCTGACCCAACGCATCGTTGATTCGCCTGAAGCGATCCAGGTCAATCATCAGCAGGCCCAGGGCCTCGCCGCGTTGCAGCCCCGCGTGCAGTCGCTGGTGCATCGCACTGCGGTTGGGCAGACCCGTGCTCGCATCGAGCTGGGGGCTGTCGCGGTGGTGAACCGGTCGTGCGTGGGCAGCGTCCATCGAGGCAGGCATCAGCTCAGGCACTTGTCGCCGAGCGTGCAGTGCACGGGCCGCATGCGTGTTCTGTTGCTGCGGCACGCCGGCTGTGTGGGGCCATCTGCCCGGCGCACAGCTTCACATCGCGTGCAGCGCCAGTGGAATGCTGAACAGAAGGGCAGCGCATTGCGGAAGATTCATTGAGCACACGAGCACTTTAGGTGGCAGCACACAAGGCGCACAGACGCAGATGGGTTGTTTGTAAATCCCAGCAGTTGCCCTGTTACCGATGTCACGCCCGCAGCTGCGGGTCTTCTGCCCGGCTCTGAACGTGGCGTCCCATGGTCTGCACCGCGCGCTCGAACGCGGGCCAGGTACAAACGCAGCAAAGGCGGCGCTCGCTCTAGGAGCCGCAATGAGCTTGGCGTCGCCCGTCCCGTGCGTGCCGGCGCCCGCCGAAAGTTCATCCGCACGCATGCGCGACACGCCAGCTGGCCAAGCAAGTGGTTCAAGGCGTCGCCGCACTCGCCGCCGCCTGGTCCAGCTGTGCGGCGGCATTGGCAGGCAGACGGAGCGCGGCCACTGCCAGGTTCTCGTGCAGGTGCGCCAACGAAGAGGTTCCGGGGATGAGCAGAAGATTCGGTGACCGCTGCAGCAGCCACGCCAGCGCCACCTGCATCGGGGTCGCACCGATTTGCGCTGCCACCTGCGTCAGGACGTTCGACTGCAAAGGCGTGAAGCCACCGAGCGGGAAGAACGGCACGTAGGCGGTGCCGTTGCGCGCCAGTTGGTCCACCAGTGCGTCGTCCTCGCGGCGTGCCAAGTTGTACTGGTTCTGCACGCAGACGATGGGGCAGATTCGCCGCCCTTCCTCGACCTGCCGCGCCGTCACATTGCTGAGCCCGATGTGGCGGATCAGCCCCTGTTGCTGCAGTTCGGCCAGCACCGTGATCGGCTCCTCCAGAGAGCCCTCCCCCGGCCCGTGGAGGCCGAACGCACTTCGCAGGTTGACGACCTCCAGCACGTCGAGCCCGAGATGGCGCAGGTTGTCATGGACGGCCTGCGCAAGTTCTGCGGCTGACAGCGCAGGCGCCCATGAAGCGTCGGGGCCGCGCTTGGCACCGACCTTTGTGACGATGAGCAAATCATCGCCGTAAGGGTGCAGCGCCTCGCGAATGATCTGGTTGGTGACGTATGGGCCGTAGAAGTCGCTGGTGTCGATGTGGTCGACGCCGCTTTCCACGGCCGCTCGCAGCACGGCCACGGCTGCTGCGCGGTCCTTGGGGGGGCCGAAGACGCCGGGCCCGGCGAGTTGCATCGCGCCGTAGCCGATGCGTTTGACGTTACGGCTGCCGAGCCGGAAAGTGCCAGCCTTGTCGATTGCGTTCATGAGGGTTTCCTTTCAAGTGAAGCGCACTGTAGGCAGGCGGGCCACGTACGATAAGGGGGTGCATTCCGCACGGCCTGTGCGGAATGACAAACAATCGATGGAGAACCCATGGCAGAACAACTCGCTGACTTGGCGGCCTTGGTCTCGGTGGCGCGCGCCGGCGGCTTTCGCGAAGCTGCGCGGGTTGGCGGCGTCAGCGCGTCAAGCCTGAGCGAAGCGCTGCGACGGCTTGAAGCGCGGCTGGGCGTGCGGCTGCTGCATCGAAGCACGCGCAGCGTCGTGCCCACCGAAGCGGGC
>JACMKJ010000310.1 GCA_014380155.1 Rhizobacter sp.
CACAGACTCCCCTACTTGCAACACCTTGCACCAGATATTGGCTGGGAAATGTTCCACCAGGCGATGCAAAAGGACGCAGACGGACTTTGGCAAATAGCAGAACCATGCCTCTACTACGCCTATCACAAGCAATTTGAGATCGTCCAACCATGGCTGGATTTACTCTACCGAGAGGGCAATGGTAAGGATTTAGAAACCTGGGGGCGCATTTCGGCACTGGCAGCACTGTCCGACCGGATCAACTTATCCTCACTCCTGGAATTGGGGCTGATCATTGCCGGCCCGCTTGCCGCGGCCATTGCGGGCGCAGGTGCCGGCGCTGCCACGGGCGGCCTGGTCGGTGCGCTGGTGGGCTGGGGCATGCCTGAAGAGCGCGTGAAGCGCTACGACGAAGGCCTGCGCAAGGGCGGCATCCTGATGGGCTTCCGCCCGCGCAACGATGACGACGCGGAATACATCAACAACACCTGGACGAGCAGCCGCGCCCAAGACGTTTACCGATAGCCTGAACGCCGTGCGGCAGTGAATTGCCGCACGGCGATCAGCGCCGACCCGCCGCGTTGCGGCGGCGACGGCGGTACCGTGCCATCAATGGCGTCACCGAGACGCCGTGCACGACGATCGAGCTGACGACCACCGCAACCGTCAAGGCGACCAGCGTTGGAGCGTGTTCATCGGGCAGGCCATGGTTGAGCGCGAATGCCAGGTAATAGAGCGAGCCGATTCCGCGGATGCCGAACCACCCGATGAGACGCCGCTGCCCCGTGGTCATGCGGCGCGAGCCCCCCAGACCAACGGCCACCGACAGCGGGCGCACCAGCAGCAGCACGAGTGGCACGAACCACCACGCCGCCGGCACCCACGGCACCGCCCAAAGCAGCATGCCCAGCAAGACCACGCCGACCATCTCGCCAATGCGGTCGAGCTGGTCGTTGAAGCTCAGCACCGCGTGGGCCAGGTAGGCCGGCGCATGCTGCGGGTCGGTCGCGATCTGGGTGGCCAAGCCGGGATGCGGGCTGTGATGCGCTTGTTCGACCACCGCGACGTCGGCCGCCGCGGCGGCGGTGCCAGCCTGTGCAGTGTGGCGCAGCGCCAGGCCCGCCGCGAACACCGCCAGGAAGCCATAGGCCGAGGCCAGCACCGCGCAGCCGTAGGCCAGCCCGATGAGACCCAGCGCGAGAAAGTTTTCGTAGCCCACGGCCTCCTGGTGATGGCGGCGCAGGTACAGCACGAGCCGGCCGAGGCCGGTGCCCCACGCGGCCCCGATGGCGAGGCCGGCGCCGCAGGCCCAGAGCACGTCTACCGCCAGCCAGCGCCAGCCCAGGTCACCAATCTCGTGGGCCCCGAGCAAGCCCAGCCCGAGCATCACCACCGGAAACGCCGTGCCATCGTTGAGCCCGCCTTCGCCGGTGAGCGCAAAGCGCACCTGGTCGCGGTCGGCCGGGTCGCTGACCTGCACCTCGGTGGCCAGCACCGGGTCGGTCGGAGCCAGGATGCCGCCGAGCAACACGGCCACGCCCAAGGGCAGCCCGAGCAGCCAGTAGCCGGCAGCCGCAATCAGCGCCACCGTGGCGAGCATGGACACCAGCGCCAGGCGCAGCGGTGAGAACCAGCGCTTGTCGTGAAGCCCCACGCTCATCTTCAAACCGGCGGTGAAGAGCGACAGCAGCACGATGATTTCGGTCACGTGCTCGAGCAGCTTCGTGTTGTCGAAAGGGGTAGGTGCAGCGAGTGCCAGCCCCAAGGGCCCGAGGGCCAGGCCTGCCAGCAGGTAGAGCATGGAGGTGCTGACGGGCATGCGCGACAGCATCGAGCCGCTCAGCGCCATCACCACCAGGATCGCGCCGCCCAGAGTGAGCCAGAGTGCAAAAGTCATTCGGCAGGATACGCCGGCCGGGGGGGCCACCCGCTCGGCCCGGCAGACTACAGTCGCGCCCATGAGCTATGAACTGCATTACTGGCCCACGATCCAGGGCCGCGGCGAATTTGTGCGCCTGGCGCTGGAAGCTTCGGGTGCGCCTTACATCGACGTGGCGCGTGTCGCTGGCAAGGCCGGGCAAGGCACCCCGGCCATGTTGCACTACCTGGAAGGCGACAGCGAAGTCCACCCGCCGTTTGCGCCGCCCTTCCTGAAAGACGGCGCCGTGCTCGTCGGGCAGACGGCTGCGATCCTGCACTACCTCGGGCCAACGCTGAAGCTGGTAGCCCGCAGCGAGCAGGCGAGGGCGTGGACGCAGCAGATCCAGCTCACCATTGCTGACATGGTGACCGAGGCGCACGACACCCACCACCCCATCAGCAGCGGCCTCCACTACGAAGACCAGAAGCCCGAAGCGCGCCGCCGCGCCGAGGCCTTTTGCCGCGAGCGCATGCCCAAGTTCCTGCAGTGGTTCGAGACCATCGTGGCGCGCAACACCGGCGGGCAGCGCTATTTGGTGGGCGGCAAGCTGAGTTATGCCGACCTGTCGCTGTTTCAGCTGATCGAGGGCTTGCGCTACGCGTTCCCGAAAGCGGCGCAACACGTGTTGGCGAAAACGCCCCTCATCGTCGACCTACACGAGCGTGTGGCGGCGCTGCCGCGTGTGGCGGCCTATTTGCGCAGTGACCGGCGCATCGCATTCAACGAGCAAGGCATCTTTCGCCGCTACCCGGAGCTCGACCTGCTGCCATGAAAGCACCCGCACGACTGCAATCCCTGATTGAAGAAGGCCTCATCGACACGGTGGTGCGCCAGTTGATGAGCGGCAAGGAGGCCATGGTCTTCGTTGTGCGCAGTGGCGGCCACACCTTGTGCGCCAAGGTCTACAAGGAAGCCACCCACCGCAGCTTTCGCCAGGCGGTCGACTACACCGAAAACCGCAAGGTCAAGAACTCACGCCAGGCGCGCGCCATGGCCAAGGGCACCCGCTTCGGCCGCGAGGCGCAAGAGGCCGCCTGGCAAAGCGCCGAGGTCGACGCGCTCTACCGCCTGGCCGCAGCCGGCGTGCGCGTGCCCAAGCCGCACCACTTCTACGACGGTGTGCTGCTGATGGAGCTGGTGGCTGACGAAGGTGGTGATGCCGCCCCGCGCCTCAACGACGTGGTGTTCACCCACGAGCAGGCACTGGCCCACCACGCCACGCTGCTGACCGAGGTGGTGCGCATGTTGTGCGCGGGGGTCGTGCATGGTGACCTGTCGGAGTTCAACATCCTGCTCGCCGCCGATGGGCCGGTGATCATCGACCTGCCGCAAGCCGTCGATGCGGCAGGCAACAACCATGCGAGCCGCATGCTGCTGCGCGACGTGGCCAACCTGCGCGGCTTCTTCGGCCGCTTTGCGCCCGAGCTGCTGGCCACGCAATACGGCGCCGAGATCTGGTCGCTCTACCAGCGCGGCACGCTGAGCGTGGACACGCCGCTCACCGGCCGCTACGAACACCACGCCGGCGCCGTCGACCTG
Source organism: Rhizobacter sp. (assembly GCA_014380155.1). Classification (GTDB taxonomy): domain Bacteria; phylum Pseudomonadota; class Gammaproteobacteria; order Burkholderiales; family Burkholderiaceae_C; genus Rhizobacter. The sequence continues at coordinate 3,440 of JACMKJ010000310.1, forward strand.
GCCAGCGTGATGCGCGAGATCGACGACGCGCGTGCCGAAGAGGCAGCGCGGCGGCTGCGCATGCAAGCCGTGCAGTGAGGACCCCGGCGCGCCTGTCCATAACACCGGAGTTTGTCAGCGCGGCGACAGCGCTCGGCAGTTTCTAGGGGCTGTGCGCCTGAGCGCCGATCCAACAGAATCGCCGGTCGTACAACGATCGCGTTCCAACGACTGGAGACTTCATGGCCAAGCCTGTGATTCACAATGCCGGGGGTGTGCCGTTTCTCGTCCTCAAGGGAAACTTTGTGGTGCGCGACAAACAAATGCCCGACGGCGACACCATCGCTTTCGCCGCATCGGCAGCCTTCAGCCCAGGCCCGGTCAAGACCAAAGTCCCTGTCGGCACGGATGGCCTGAGCAGCATCAACCTGCGTTTGCAGTCGATCGACGCGCCTGAAAAATCTCAGCCACTGGGCGCGGCCTCGCGCGATGCCCTGCTCAAGCGCCTGGGTTTCGACCCGGTGAAGTTGGGCCTATCGGAAGACGACTTCACCGCCGGTGGCGGCCCTGTCAAGAAGGCCGGCTGGATCGCGACC
>JACMKJ010000311.1 GCA_014380155.1 Rhizobacter sp.
CCACTCGCGTTCCAGAAACGCGTCTGGCTGTTGACCAGCTTGTCGAACGGGGCCTCGATGAAGATCTGCACCGACAGCTCGTCGATCAGCGGGTCGAGCTTGTAGCCCACCACCCGGCCGACCCGGTTGCGGCGGTAGAAGATGGGCGAGCCCACGTCGAGCGAGCCGAGGTCTTCGGTGCGCAGCACAAAGCCCCGGCCCGGCTCGCCGCGCAGCACGTAAGGCGGGGCTTCCAGGCCGGTGAAGCTGCGCCGCTGGACCGCGGACACGCCGGCGTCGACACCGATGTAGGCGCCGGAGAAAAGCGTCTCGATGCCGCTCACGCCGGCGGTGTCGATGCGCGGGCGCACGACCCAGAAGCGGGTGTCGTCGACGGCGATGTTGGAGACCGAGCGGTCGAGCCGCACCGACACATGCACCCGGTCGCGCTTTTCGCTCAGCGCCAAGGATTCGACACGGCCGACCACCACCTCCTTGTAGCGAACCTCGGTCTTGCCGGGGCGCAGGCCGTCTGCCGAGTTGAAGTCGATCGTGACCTGGGGGCCGGTGGCCAGCACGGCGCGGATCAACAGCGAAGCCCCGACCGCCAGCGCAATGATGGGCACCAGCCAGACCAGCGAGGGCCCGTGCCATTTGCGGGTGACGGGGGCGGGCGGCAGCGCGGCGGGTTCTTGGTCGTCAGTCATCGGTGGGCGGGGTCTCGGTTTCTTCAGGCCAGATCAATCGGGGGTCGAAGCTGCCCGCGGCCATCATGGTCAGCACCACCACGGCACCGAACGACAGCAACCCGGGCCCCGGTTGCACGCTGCCCAGGGCGCCGAAGCTCAGGGTGCCCACCAGCAGCACCACCACGTAGACATCGAGCATGGTCCAGTGGCCCACGGCGTCGATCATGCGGTAGATCTGCGCGCGCTCCAGTTGTTTCCACCGCGAGCGGCGCTGTGCCGTGGTGGCCAACAACAGCAGCGCGCCGACTTTCAGCAGCGGCACCGCGATGCTGGCCACGAAGACGATCAGCGCGAGCAGCCAGTCGCCTGAAGCGCGCAGCTCTTCGATGCCGCCCAGGATGGTGTGCTGCGTGTCGCCGAACACGCTGCTGGTCGACATGATGGGCAACAGGTTGGCCGGTATGTAGAGGATGGTGGCGGCCAGCGTGTAGGCCCAGGTGCGCTGCAGGCTGGCGGGCAACCGGTGGTTCAGCGCCGTGTCGCAGCGCGGGCAGTGCAGCGGGGTGCCCTCCACCACCGCATGCGCAAGCTGCGACACCCGGCCGCAGGTGCGGCAGCTGAACAAGCCAAGCGGCGCGGCGCTCTGGATGGCTTCGCCGTTCATCGTGTCTGGCCCAGCTGGCTGGCCATCTTCCACATCGAGTGGGTGCCGGCGGCCGTGATCGAGGTGAGCAGCAGCGTCAACGCGCCATAGGCAAACAGGCCCGCCCCCGGGGTGGCGCTGGCGAGCGAGGCACTGCGCACCACGGCCACCAGCGTGCCCAGCATGAACACCTCCACCATGCCCCAGCGGGTGACGAAGCCGAGCACCCGCATCGCCGGCACAAACGCGGGCGGCACCTGGCCGCGCAGCAGCGAGGCCAGCAGGTACACCCTGAGCACGGTGAAACAGAGAGGGAACACCAGCGCCGTGGCAGCGGCAAGCAGCGCCACCAGCGGCTGGCCGGCATCCCACGTCGCCTTGATGGCCTGCGGCAGCGTGGCCTGGGTCACCACCCCGCGCAGATCGAGCGTGACGATCGGGGCAGTGTTGCCAATCACGATCAGCAGCAGTGCGGCAATCGCGAAGGCCAGCAAGGCATCGAGCCGCATCAGATGGGCGCGGCCGAGCAAGGCGTTGCAGCGGCGGCAGCGCGCGACGGTGCCGCGGGCGATGGTGATGCGCTCGTGCACTGCCCCGCATTCGTTGCAGACCAGCAGGTCAGGCCGGGCGATCAGTGCGGCATGGGTGCGCGCCGATGCTGGCGCGCGGGGCGCGTTGGCATTCACATCCAGCACGGGCTCTGTCATGCGCCAATCTTAGCGGCGCATCGCGTCAAAAACGCATCAAGCCGCAGCGTCGGCCGCACGCAGCTTGCGGTAGATGGTGTTGCGCGCCACACCGAGCTGGCGCGCAGCGCGCGAGATGTTGCCGCCGGCCGCGTCGACGGCGCTGCGGATCGCGGCCATCTCCTGGGCTTGCAGTGTGGTGTTGGCTGCCGTGTGGTCCGCAGACGGCTCGGCGACCAGCGCCAGCTGGGGCTGCGGCCTCAGCGCTTCAGCGGCGCGCGGCACGGCCACCCCGGTGGCCAGCGAGACCGCGGGCCAGAAGGTCGGCCAGTTGAACAAGGCGCGTGCAAACAGCGGGTCACCCACTTGCCCACCGTGTTGCGGGTAGAGCCGCATCGGCTCGTCGGCGTGGTGGCGGCAGTGGTCGGCGATGGCGCCCACCGTGATGCCGAACACCGCCTCCAGCCCGAGCTTGCGCAGCGCGGGCACGTTCAGGCCCAGCTGCTCGAGCGCGCTGCGGTTGGCGCCCAAAATCTCGCCGTCGGGAGACAGCGCGACCATGGCCTCGCGCATGGTGCCCAGCATCTCGGGGCGCGCATGAAAGTGCAACCGCAAGCCGTGGCGGAACTTGTCGCTGAACCAGTGGTTCTCGATCATGCGTGCCGACATGGCCACCATCGCCAGCGTGTGCGGGTGGTATGAGAGCTGATGCCCGCTCACGTCGAGCACGCCCATCATCTGCCCGGCGTGGTCGAAGATCGGCGAGGCCGAACAGGTGAGGAAGCGGTTGGCCGCAAAAAAGTGCTCCTGCGCATGCACCAGCGTCGGCGCTTCGGTGAAGAGCGCCGTGCCCACCGCATTGGTGCCCTTGGTCGACTCGGCCCAGTTGACGCCGGTCGACAGCGCCACCTGCTGCACCCGCTCCATGAAGCCGTTGTCGCCGATCACCTGCAGCGTGTTGCCCTGCGCGTCGGCCAGCGCCACGATGCTCTTGGTGAAGAGGATCTGCTCGCACAACATTTCCATCACTGGCGTGGCGTGTTCGAACAGGCGCTGGTGCTGCTCGCGCATCTGGCGCGCACCGTGGGCCGACACCGGGTTGAGCTCGGGGATCGCGTTTTCCATGAGGCCCATGGCGCGGCAGCGCTGGTGCGACTGTTCGATCGTCTGCAGGTGATCCGGGCCGTGCGTCAGCTCAAAGGGCCGCGTGCCAGCGGGCAATGAGCTCGCAGCGTGTCGATCCATGGTGTCTCCTTGTCCTGCGGCGAGGGTGCGGGCGACTGCACCGCCCTCCGCCGGGCTGCCACATTCTGCGCCAGATCGCTGAATCGAGCCGCTGTCACAATGCCCCGGTTTTCCACAGGGCGCACAAGCACGGTGTTCAAGCAAACGGGCGGGGTTTCTGGCGGGGTTGCCACGGCATGGTTTCTGTTGGCGCTGGGCGGGCTTGCGGTCAGCGCGGTGGCCGAGTGGCGCCG
>JACMKJ010000312.1 GCA_014380155.1 Rhizobacter sp.
CAGGCCGGTGCCGAGCAGCATCAGCGCGATGCCGGTGGCGATGTCGTTCACCCGCGGCAGCGAACACACCAGCCCATGCATTAGGGCCAGGAGTGCGCCACAGACACCAGCGAGAAGAACGCCCGCCCACACGTTGCCGGTGAGGTAGGCCCCACCGAAACCGGCCATGGCGGAGAAGACGAGCACGCCTTCGAGGCCGAGGTTGATGCGGCCAGATTTTTCGGTGATGCATTCGCCGAGGCTGACCAGCAGGAAGGGCGTACCGACGCGGATGGCGCCACCGAGAACGGCGACGAGCACGTTGAGGAAGAGGTCCATGCTGCTCATGTCGCTGCGCTCCTCAAAGGTTTGCCGTCATCCCGGTGCACGCCGGGATGACAGTTCTCCCGCGCCGATGCGCAGCGAGGTGTGTCTGGTGTTCGGCTCCCCCTTCTGACGAGTTGAGCAGCGCAGGGCTTTGCGGGGCGCGCGCAGCGCGCATCATCATCTGACTTCGGGCGGCTGTTTGAGCGCAGTGAGCGAAGCGAACGTAGCGAGTTCTGCCCGACCCGCAAAGACCGAGCAGCGCAAGGCAGCCCTCGCATCGCGAGGGCCGAGTCGGCAGGGTCGCTTTCTTTGCCCCCTTTCTTTGTCGAAACAAATAATGGGGGTCGGCCGCCGGGCCGAACTCTCGGCGCGGCCTCACGCAGTGAACAAGATCACCACGCGAATAGCGGCACAAAGGCTTCGACACCTCAGCCCGAACGGGCGATGACCCTATCCAGGGTCACAAAAAGAGAAAGCCGTTTTTCCCCCTTCATTTCGGCCCAATGCCCCCCTCAAGCCTCCAGAACAATCGCACTCAGCAGGTCATGAAGACGACCTGTGGTCCCACGGTCGGAGGTGATGTACCTAAACCCGCGCGGACTTCAAGTCGGTAGTCGCTGTGGAATGAAAGACCACACGTCTGCAGAGCCAAACGCCGGCATGTGCCGGAGGTCGATCATTCTTGAAGGAGTGCAACATGCCCCAGACCATCAACACGAACCTGAACTCGCTGAACGCTCAGCGAAACCTCGCCTCTTCACAGGGCTCCTTGTCAGTTGCCATGCAACGCCTGTCCTCAGGTCTGCGTGTCAACAGTGCCAAGGACGACGCCGCCGGCCTCGCGATTGCCGAACGCATGAACTCCCAGGTGCGCGGCATGAACGTCGCCGCCCGCAACGCCAACGACGGCATCTCGCTGTCGCAAACGGCTGAAGGCGCGCTCGGCAAGATCGGCGACGCCATGCAGCGCATGCGTGAGCTGGCCGTGCAATCAGCCAACGGCACCAACAACTCGCAAGACCGCGACAACCTGCAGGCCGAATTCCAGCAGCTCAATGACGAAGTGGCCCGCATCGTCTCGGGCACCCGCTTCAACGGCACTGTGCTGTTCGACGGCACCCAGGGCACGTTCAGCTTCCAGGTGGGCGCCGGCACCGATGCCACCGACACCCTCACGATCAACTCGGTTGACCTGACCGCCACCGTCGCGGCGGTGGGCGCGCTCAACATCTCCGGCGTCGACAGCACCGGTGCCCTGGCCGCCATCACGGCGCTCGACACCGGCATCATCGACGTCACAACCGCCCGCGCTTCGTTTGGTGCTGCACAGAATCGCTTCGATTCCGTCATTGGCAGCCTGACCGTTTTTGCCGAAAACCTGGCTGCCGCCCGCGGCCGCATCATGGACGCCGACTTCGCTGCTGAAACCGCCGCCCTGTCGCGCGCTCAGATCCTGCAGCAAGCCGGCAACGCGATGGTGGCGCAGGCCAACCAACTTCCGCAGCAGGTGCTCACCTTGCTGCAACGCTAAAAAGCGGACTCTCCGGACTCAAGTTCCGGAAATTCCTGCCGACAACGGGATATCCGGGCTTGCTTGGATGTTCCGTGTTTGCGTTTAGGGGTCCAGGTCGTGAAGTTTGTCTCACGGTGACGGCCAGAAAGTTGGAGGTTTGCCATGGCGACCATCAGTTCAGCAGGTATAGGCAGTGGTTTGGATGTGGAGTCGATCGTCACGAAGTTGATGTCGATCGAGAAGCAACCCGTCACGCGACTGCAGAGTCAGGCTTCAACCATTCAGACGAAGATCTCGGCCTTTGGCCAGCTTCAGTCTGCGCTGTCCTCTTTCCGCGACGCTTCACTTTCACTCACCCGCGCCAACACGTGGGGCGCTTCCACGGCCGCTTCTTCCGACCCCACCTCCATTCAAGTCACCGCCGGTGAAGGCGCGGTGCCCGGCAACTATGCCGTCAGTGTTCAATCACTGGCCACTTCGCATGCGGCCGTGACCCGCACCTATGAATCGTCAGACGAGCTGGTGGGCGCCGGCACGCTTCGGGTCGAGATCGGCAGCTTCGGCCAGGCCGGCTTTGCGCCGCAGCCCAACCTGGCGGCCATGAGCATCGACATCAGCCCGACCGACTCGCTGGCCGCGGTGCGCAACAAGATCAATGCTGCAGGAGCAGGCGTCTCCGCTGTGATCGTCAACGACTCCACCGGCGCGCGCCTGGTGATCAGCTCCACCAACCCCGGCAGCAACAATGCGTTCCGCATGGTGGGCGATGGCGGCGCAGCCGACCTCAGCTTCGACCCCGACCAGCCCGTCAACGCGATGACGCAGACGCAGGCCCCGGCCGACGCGCAGGTCACGATCAACGGCTTGGCGGTCACCACCTCCGGCAACCGCCTGACCGACACGGTGCAGGGCCTGACGATCAACCTCAGTCGCGAGACGAGCACGGTGCAGATCAGCGTGACGCAGGACAACACCGCGCTCAAGACCTCGGTGCAAGGCTTCGTGGACAGCTACAACGCGCTGTCCAAGATGTTGTCTGCGCAGACCAAATACGACGAAGGCAGCAAGACCGCCGGCAAGCTGCAGGGCGACAGCACCGCGGTGGCGCTGCAGCGCCAGCTGCGCAACGCGCTCACGGCACCTTCTGGCGCGTCCAGCGTCTATGAAAGCCTCAACTCGATCGGCATGACGCTGCAGTCCGATGGCACGCTGAAGGTCGACGACACCAAGCTCACCAGCGCGCTGAACAACAACCTCACCGAAGTGAGGAACCTGTTCTCGGCCAGCAACCCGACCACGCCGGCTTCCAATGGCATCGCGACCCGGCTGCGCCTGTTTGGCGATCAGATGCTGGCCACCGAAGGGGCGCTCACCACCAAGACCGCCGGCCTGACCACCAGCCTGACGCTCAACCAGAGGCGCCAGGACGAGTTCACCAACCGGTTGGCACTGACCGAGGCCCGGCTGCGCGCCCAGTACGCCTCGCTCGACACCAACATGTCGAGATTGACCGCGCTCAACACCTACATAACCAACCAGGTGGCGGCGTGGAACAAGAGCTCGAACTGAAGAGCGAGGGTCGTTTCGTGAAGCCCGGGAAATCCCCGCTGTTCTGAAACGATCCCAGGCTCAAGCAGACGCGACGGCGAACCGATAACCAAACATCTGACCAACGCTACAAGCCCAACAGCCATGTTTGCTTCAGCCGCTTTTTCTGCCCCCACCAAACGCCAGCTCGGCGCCTATCAGCAAGTCCACGTGACCACCGGTGTTGACGGCGCTTCGCCGCACCGCCTGGTGCAGATGCTGTTCGAAGGCCTGCTGGACTCTTTCGCACAAGCCCGCGGCGCCATGCGCCAAGGCCACATCGAAGCCAAGGGCGAGGCCATCGGCCGTGCCGTGCGCATCATCGAAGAAGGCCTGCGAGCCGGGCTCAATGTGGAAGAAGGCGGCCAGCTCGCCGCCGACCTGCGCGACCTGTACGCCTACGTGATCGTTCGCCTGACCTACGCCAACCGCCACAACGACGAAGCCGCCATCACCGAATGTGTCGGGCTGATAGAACCCCTGAGCAAGGCCTGGGCCGAAATCGGCCACAAGGCGGCAGCATGAGGCGCACGGAACGCCTGCGCTCCGCCACCTCCATCAGAGCCTCAGGAGACATCATGAACACAGCCCTGCTCCAGTATTACGAAGCCATTGAAAAGGCCAGTGCCGACATGCTGCTGGCCGCCCGCTCGGGCGACTGGGACCAGGTCGTCAAGCTCGAAGGCGCCTGCGCGCTGCTCATCTCGCAGCTCAAGCATGCCGCCAACGCGCAGGCCCTTGACAGCGAAGAAGCCCAGCTCAAGTCGCGCATCATGCAGCGCATCCTGATCAACGACGCCGAGATCCGCCAACTGGCCGAGCCCTGGCTCGAAGACCTCGACGGCATCCTCGCCGGCCGGCCCAAGTCGGTTCACTGAACGAGCATCGAAGGCGCTCCGTGGACACCTTGCCCATGCAGCTCGACGCCGTGGCGGCAGCCCATGGCGGGTTAGCCGAGTTCCAGATCACGTCGCAGCCCGAGCTCGTCAAGACGCTCAAATCGCTGATCGACGGCAACGTGCTCATCAACCTCAACGGCAGCGATGGCGCGTCTTACACCACCACGCTGTGGGCGATCGATGCCGCACGCGGCATCCTGAGCTTCAGCGCCGACTCCGACAGCAACCAGGTGCAGGCGCTGGTCGAGGCCGAAGAGGCGGTGGCCGTGGCCTACCTCGACAGCATCAAGCTGCAGTTCGACGTGACCGGCCTGATGCTGGTGCGCGGCGGCAAGTCGAGCGCGCTCAGCTGTGCCTTCCCGCGTGTGGTCTACCGTTTTCAGCGGCGCAGTGGCTACCGCGTGCGCCCCCTGCTGCGCAGTACCCCGGTGGTGCGGGTGCGCCACCCGATGATTCCCGACATGGGCTTGAGCCTGCGCGTGCTCGACGTGAGCATTGGCGGCTGTGCGCTGTTCCTGCCCGACGACGTGCCACCGCTGCAGCCCGGCGTGGTGCTCAACGGCGTGCAGCTCGAGCTCGACCTGGACACCCGGGTTACCACCTCGCTGCGCCTGCAGCACGTGACCTCGCTCAACCACGATGCCCGTGGCGTGCGACTGGGCTGCGAGATCGTCGACCCCTCGCCCGACGTGCTGCGCGCCTTGCAGCGCTACATCGACCAGACACAAAAACGCCAGCGCGCCTTGGCACGCTGATCGTTTGATGCGTCAATCGGGGGGCGAAGCCGCTCGCGAATTAACGCGCCAGCGCGACGGCGTTGGGCGCCACCTTGCGCAGCATCGCGGGCTGAACCACGTTCGCCAGGCGGTTTGCACCTGTCGCCGGCTTCGCGTAGTGTTCTCGCAATGCCCAGCGCGACTGGCTGCTCATCGTGCTGACCAGCGATTGGTCGAGCCGGATCCGAAAATCGTGTTCTTTCAACTGCGCCTGCGCCGAGGCGGCGGAGTAACCCAGCCGCGCCATCAGCACCTGCCCGGCCCGGGCGGGATCATCGGCGATGAGCCGCTCCGCTCGCACAAGGGCGCGCAACAGTTTCAACAGCGCCGCTTCCTGGGAAGCGATCACCCCATGCGTGGTGATCAGCCCGAAATGTTGGGTGTACACGCGGGGGGTGGGCAGCAGCAGGCCGTCTGTACCCAGGGCTGAAAGCGCGTTCGAGGCCACCGGCTCCCAGATGGCCACGGCATCCACCTCAGCACGCTGCAGCGAGGCCGTGAACTGCTCTGGAGCCAAGCCGACCATCTTGATCTGCTGCGGGCCGATGTCGTGAAACAACAGCCAGCTGTCCAGAAAGTATTGCGCCGAGCTGCCCGGCACGGTGCCCACACGCTTGCCGGCCAGGTGGGCCGGCAAAGTGATGCCCGCGCTGCGCCGACCGACCAGCTTGATCTGTTGCGATGAGGTGCTGATGGTCGCAATCATGGCCAGGTCTTGGCGCGCGAAGCTGTTGAGGGTCGCCACCAGTTCCGCCGCCGTGGCTATCTCGGCCGCCCCCTCGGCCATCAAGCGGAAGCAGTCGCGGCCGCTGCTGCAATCGAGCTGCTTCACGGTCAAACCTTCTTTGTCGAACAGGCCGTCGGCCGCTGCGACGTAGATCGCAAGCGACACCGGCCCATGCGAGACCGCCAGATTCAACGTTTCGCTTGCCGCCATACCGGCGTGCAGCGCGATGAACCAGCCCGTGGCGACGCGCAGGCTTAGACGAAGGACTGCGATCACAGCAGCGGCTCCGCTTCCGCTGCGAGCGGCGCCATACGGAACGTGCTCCTGCCTGCGGCTTTGGCGGCGTACAACGCCTCGTCGGCCTTGCCCAGCAAGGATTCGGGTGTCGTGGCAGCGAGGGTGATGTCATGGAACGCAATGCCCACGCTGGTGGTGATGCTCAGTTCCTGGTCGGCAGCGTGCATCGGCAGCCCCACCTGGTCGACGATTTTCTGCGCAACCGCCTGCACCTCACTGCGCTGGTGCAAGCCTTCGAGAATGATGGCGAACTCGTCGCCAGCCAGGCGAGCCACTATGTCGGTCGCACGAACGCTGGCCACCAGGCGCGCGGCGAATTCTCTCAACACCGCGTCGCCCGCAGCATGGCCCAGGGTGTCGTTGATGGCCTTGAAGTGGTCCACATCCAGGTACATCAGGGCCACTGCAGTGCCCGTTCGGCTGGCCCGTGCCAGCACCTCGGGAAGCTTTTCGTTGAACTGCAGCCGGTTCGGCAGACCGGTCAAGGTGTCAAAGCGCGCCAGCGCCTGCAGTTGGCGCTCTACGTTCTTGAGGGCGGTGACATCGGAGCTGAGCGTGTAAATGCCTTGAACGCTGCCGTCTTGTTCAAGGTCGGGGATGTAGGTGGTGTGCGTGGTGCGTGTCACACCGAGCGCCACCGCTTCGTTTTCGAACTCGACGCGCTCGCCATTCAGCGCCCGCTCCAGGTACTGCCGCCGCGGCTCGTACAGCGCGGCTCCCACCACGTCGCGCACGTGCTCGCCCAGGAGCGACCGCGGGTCGGCGCCAAGCCAGGTGCGGTAGGTTTCATTGGCGAAGCGCAAGCGCAGATCTTTGTCGATGTAGGAGATCAGCACCGGCAGGTTGTCGGTGATCTGGCGCAACTGCTGCTCGCTGCGGGCACGCTGCTGCTCGGCCTGGCGAACGGCGGTGACGTCGAAGCTCATCACGTAGAAGCCGCGCACCTCGCCGCCTTCGGTTTTGTCGGGCACCAGGTGAGCCTGGAAGTACGCGTCGCGTCCGTTGCGTTTGGCGTGCCCTTCAAACCGCGCGAATTCGCCCTGCAGCACACGGCGTACGTGCGGCTCGTGGATGGCATAACTCTCTTCTCCCACGCCTGAGCGCAGCGTGTGGAGCTGCATGTCTTTCTTGTCGATGTTGTGGACCTTGAGCACCGTCGCGTTGGCGTAGATGCAGCGTTCATCGGCGTCAAAGTAACCCACCATGGCCGGTATGTTGTCGGTGATGTCGCGCAGGCGCTTCTCGCTGTCATGCAGCAGCTTTTCGGCCAACTTTCTCTCCGAGATGTCTCTCAAAAAAGCTGTGGCGGCGTAGCCGCTTCCCTCGTTCACCGCAGCAATCGAGAGCTCAACAGGAATGATGTGGCCATCCTTGTGCAAGGCGGTGATCTCGATGCGCTGGTTGACCACCGGACCCTCGCCAGTGACCGCGAACCGTTTCATGCCGGTGTTGTGTCCGTCGCGGTGCTCCGCAGGGATCAGCGTTTCGGCAAGCGGCCTGCCCAAGACCTCGTCTTTGGCCCAGCCAAACGTGAGCTCGGCTTGCCGGTTCCATTCCCGGATGCGGCTTTGCGAATCGATGCTGATGAAGGCATCGGGTGCGTGTTTGAGGATGCTGCGCACGCGCTGTTCGCTTTGTGCTTGCAGCAGCTCGGCTTGCTTGAGGGCGGTCACGTCGACCGCCATCGCAAAAATGCCGATCACCTTGCCGTCTTCGCCGATGTCGGGGATGTAGTCCGTCATCAGGTGGATGGCGTGGTCGGCGATCAGCGCAACCCGCTCGAAGTGCTGGCGCTGGCCGGCCAGCGCCGCGGCCCGGTGCTGCTTCACCAACGGGTAGTTGGCAGGCCCCAGAGCCGCCTCGACCGTTCCACCCAGCAATGAATCCGTTTCGATGCTGAGCAGTTGCTTGTAATGGGCATTGACGAAGCGGAACTTCTCGTCCGGGTCGATGTAAGCAATGAGGGTGGGCAGGTTGTCTGCAATCATGCGCAGCAAACGTTCGCTGCGGGCTTGAGCCAACTCTGCCTTCTTGCGGGCGGTGATGTCGATCACCAGCATGTAGAAGCCGTCGATGGCGCCTGTGCTATCGCGATCGGGCAGGTAGTCCACCAGCTGGTGCGCGTCCTGGCCGTGCTCGGTGAGGTGGCGCTCGAAGGTGCGCCGCTCGCCCTGCAGCACGCCGTCAACCTCGCGCTTGCGTTCAGCATAGGCCTTCGGCCCCAGCACCTCGGCCAACGTCTTGCCCAGGAAGGTCTCGGGCTCTGCGCCAAAAACGTTTTTGAAGTGTGCGTTGACGAAGCGGTACACCTGATTTCGATCGACATAGGCAATCAGGACGGGCAGGTTGTCGGTGACGGCCTTCAGCTGTTTTTCAGAGCGGCGAAACTGTTCGTCGCTTCGAGCCAGCGCCTGGGTCATCTGGTCAAAGCGGCGCGAGAGTTCACCAAACTCGTCTCGGTTGTCGACGGCAACGCGCACCCCGAGATCGCCGCGCGAGACCGCGCCGGTCGCATGGGTCAGGTTCTTCAAGGGCGCCAGCACACGCTGGCGCACGATGCCTGCTACCCCGATCAGCAACACCATCATCGTGAGGGGCGTGACCAACGCGAGAGTCTGGAAGCGATGTTCCGCAGTTCTGCGACGTTGTGCTGCCTCCTGGTACCACTGGTAGGCGAGGTCGCTCATGGCCTGCGTGCTGGTCAGCAGCTGATCGATCAGAACCTCTTTGCGCCGCAGCGTGAAGGGCGTTTCGTCGAGCGGCAGTTCCTCCAGTCGGGTGAACAGGGCCGGCATCGCCTGCGTCACCGAACGCAGCTCCTTGAGCGCGGCACTGGTGTCTTCTCCCACCAGCGCAGTGGCGATGGTGGCTTGCCGCTGGTGCCATTGCTGAGCGGCACGCCCTTCCGAATGGCGTGCGTACTCTTGCGTCAGCACCAACAAACCCGACACCTGGTGCGATGCCGTCTGTGCCCGCGCCTGGGTCTCGCTGGCGGCGTTTTCATCCTGCGCCGCGTGAATCACAAGCAGCGCAGACACGCCTCCCAAAGAGAGGGTGGCGACCATCGCCGCCATGAGAAAACTTTGGATGCGCATGGCAAGTTCAGCGACCCACGCCCACGGCGCCCGGCTTGATGGATCGCAGTGGGGCCGTGTGCAGCATGCCAAGATAGTTCGGCGACGCCGATCCCTTCACGTGGCCTTCGCGGCGCGCCCATCGCGCCTCACCCTCCATGGTGGTAATCAGCGACTGCTCCAGTCCCAGGCGAAAGTTCAGCCCCGTCCACACCCAGTCGACGAAAGCTTGGTCTAGCTTCAGTCGGGCGCGAAGAATCGCTTTGGCATCTTCGGGTCGGTCATGGATGAATTGCTCGGCCCGTTCTACCGCGCGCAGCACCCGCGCCAGATCGGCTTCGCGTGTGCCCACCAGGCGGCGATGGCCCACCAGGTTGAACGTCAGGATGTAGCCGCTGGTATGGGGCATCACGACCGCGCTGCTGCCCAGGGCTCGGGTGGTCAAGTAGGCGTGAGGCTCCCACACGGCGATCGCGTCGACATTGCCCGCGGAGATCGCGTCCAGCATCTTCTCCGGTTGCAGGCTGACCAAGGTCAGGTCGCGAGGGTCGACGCCGACGGTGAGCAGGTAAAGCTCCAGGAAATACTGGCTCGAAGCGCCGGTGACGACGCCTACGCGCTTGCCTGCCAGGTGCAGGGGCTTTGATACTCCGGAGCGGGCGTGGGCAATCAGCTTCACGTCTTCGCTGGTGGTCACGAAGGTTCCGAGCACCACAAAGTCGGTTCTTTCGAACGCGTTGAAAACGATGGGGAGGTCGCTTGCAGTCGCGAGATCCGCCCGGTTCTCCAGAAGCTGCTTGAGGCAGCGGTGGCCGCCGGTGCAGTCAGACAAGCGGATGTCAAGGCCCTCGGCGGTAAAGAACCCCTTTTCGCTGGCGATGTAGATCGGCAGCGAAAGCGGTGTTTGGGCCACGGCCAGGGTGAGCGGTTGCGCCAGTGCGGCCGAGGCTCCCAGCAGCAGGGCTGCCAGGGCAGCTGCACGGGCCAGCGCTGCACGCAGCCGCTGGGTGAATCCAAGCTGGGCTCGGCGTGTCAAACAGACAGATGGGTGCATGTCGATGGGCGGGAGTAGGCAAGCGCACAGGGCGGGGCCGCCCCCTGCCCTTGCATCATGCTGCGGTGGGCGCCCACAGAGCCCCGGATCAAGCCCTGTTTTCGCCCACTTCTCCCTGGGCCGCCAGCGCGACACCCGTCAGGCGGTCACTGCTTGTGCGCCGGCGCGTTGCGCTGCGCCTCGGCCCACGTGGCCTGGCATTGCTGATTGAGTTTTTCTTCCATCTCGGGGGAGTTGTCTGCGCCCATGGCCTTTTGCGCCAGCTCGCGTTCCTTGCGGTACTTGTTGCTCTTGCGGGCACTGGCCAGCTCGGCGTGCCGCTGGGCGTCGGGCTTGACCTTCCACAGCGCCAGGTAGGCCTTGTCGCGCTGCCCACGCATGTGGGGAAAGCGCGCTTCACATTTGGCGTAGCCGAGGTCGAACTGGGCCAGCACCTTGAGGTCTGAGGGCAGCGCGTGAGCGCCGCTCGCCAGCAGGCCGAGAAGGGCGAGGGTGATTGAAGTTCTCATGGAGACTGCCTGGGTTTGAAGCCTGTGTCGCCTGGGATTGTGGTCGCGAACGCGGGGCGAGACTGCAACCGAGTGTGGCGTGCTCATCGCTGCGGTTCGAGCGTCTTTTCACCGAACACAAACGACCCCGTGCGGATCTTGCCACCGTGCACCTGGTAGATGCAGACCAGCTCGATGCGGCCCGGGCCCTCAGGGAAGGTGCGGGTGACTTCTTCGTGGTCGATGACGACGTTGCCCATCACCGAGCGCTGTATCAGCCGCGCGTGCAGGTTGGGCTCGGTGAAACGCGGGCCGGTGCGTGCGCGCATCTCGGCGTGTCCGCTGGCCACCAGCTGGGCGGGGTGCTCGAATTGTTGGGCGTCTTCGGCGTAGGTGGCGAGCCAGGCTTCGATATCGCGTGCGTTATAGGCATCGAGCTGGCGCTGGACAACGGCTTCGGGCGAAGAGGGGTGCAGGCTCATTGGTGCCGTGCCGGCCCTGGTCAACGTGGGCCTGAAGCGCCCGACGATGCGGGCAGCCCGATGCGGCGAGCCGTGTTCTCGATCGCCCGGCTGGCCGCCGAGGCGCCACGGTCCACCGCGCTGGCTGCCGTCTTGACGCCGCGCCCCACGGCGCTGGCGGCGGTGGTCACGCCTTTCTTGACGGCGCCTTCCACCTTCACGGCCACGTTCGATGCCTTGTCGGCCACGGTGTTGGCCGTTTCGCTCGGGGCGGCGTTGGCTGAGGCGGCGTATATCGCCAGCACGCTCGCGGCGATCAAGCTTCGCAGGGGTTGAATCATCTGGGGCTCCAACGGGTTGCGGATCTTTTGATGATAGCGGCGGCGCTTTTTGCGGCAGCCTTCAGCCTCGCTCGAGGAAGCGGGTTTCCAGAAAGCGCGCGATGGTGTCGTTGACAAGCTCGGGGTGGGTGATCGGACCCATGTGGCCGAGGCCGTCGAACTCGACCCACTCCACGTGTGGCAGCGTGCGCGTCAGCAGCCGAGCCACACCGAGCGACGAGGCCGGCGAGTCCTTGCCCGTCAGGTAGAGCACCGGCATGGGCAGCCCGGCGTACACCTTCAGTGGCGTCGTCTGGCCAAAGAGGGCACCGGCCCAGTCGCGCACGTTGGCGATCTGTGCGGCGATTCCGCCCCGGCGCGCTTCGGGCATGGCAGCCCATGCGCCTTGGCCCATCCAGAAGTCGATGAAAAACTGGGCGGCAAGCGCGGGCTTGTCGGCATCGAGCGCAGCGCCTGCGTTGTGCACAGCCAAGCGAATGCCGTCGGCCTGGTTGGCTGGCGCCGATTCGGCGTCGAGCAGGGCAAACATGGTGGGCTCGTACAACACGAGTGCGCTGATGCGTTGCGGCCGGGCCAGCGCTGCCACCAGCGCCGCTGCCGCACCGTACGAATGCCCGACGAGCACGAAAGGCTCACCCGCCAGCGCGAGCACGGGTTCGAGCAAGTCGACTTCATCATGCAGGCGCAGTGGCCGCTTGTTGGGCCAGGCGGCGGTTTTGCCCGCGCCGTAAGAGTCGGGCGCCAGCACGCGAAAATTCGGTGACAGGCGCTCCATCAGGCCGCGCCACTGGCCGGAGCTGCTGGCATTGGAGTGCAGGCAGATCACGCCCGGGCCAGAGCCGGCATCGCGGAAGAACGGTGGGGTGGGCATCGGCTGGCTCGGCGGGTTGAGGGCAGGGTGCAGCGTAACGCGCCCCGCCGGCAGCCGCCAGACCGAGGGTGGGATGTGCCCGGGCTCACGCCCCGGCGCGCATCACACCTGCATGTTCATGATTTCGGAGTAGGCCTGAACCAGCTTGTTGCGCACCTGCAGCGTCGCCTGGAAGCCGATCTGCGCTTTTTGCATGGCGACCATGGTTTCTTCGAGGCTGACGGTGGGGTTGCCCATTTGAACCTGCTTCTGCATCTCGGTCGCCTGGTTCTGGGTGTCGCTTACCGCTCGCAGCGCCTGCGTGAGCTGCTGCTGGAAGCCAGCACCGTTCACTGAACTGCTGTTGTTGACCAACGGCAGACCGTTCGTGCCGAGGCCGGCGCGGGCGGCGGCTTGGGCGAAGTTGAATGGCTTGAGGGTGACGTCCATGGAACAGAACTTTAGGGTTTTCTGTAAGCGGGCATGTCTGGAACTGGCCGTGCTTTGGGAGCCTGTTCCGCCCATCCCGACCCCTCAAGTTTCCAAATAATCGTTCCTATTCGGGCGGTCTGCCCAGCTCGGTACGAACGGTTCCCAAAACACCATGGACAACGCGGTCGCCATTGCCAACACCAACCAACTCGCCGCCCCGGCCGGCTTCGGCGCGCGGCTGGCAGCGTTGCCGCTCAAGAGCCGCGTCAGCCTCGGCTTGGGGCTAGCGGCCCTGATCGCCGTGCTGGCGGCCATCACCCTGTGGAGCAGCCAGGGTGACTACAAGGTGCTGTACGCCAACCTGTCCGACAAGGACGGTGGCGCCATCATTGCCCAGCTCTCGCAGATGAACGTGCCCTACCGCCACTCCGAAGGTGGCTCGGCCATCCTGGTGCCGGCGGCACAAGTTCACGACCTGCGCTTGAAG
This sequence comes from Rhizobacter sp., assembly GCA_014380155.1. GTDB lineage: Bacteria > Pseudomonadota > Gammaproteobacteria > Burkholderiales > Burkholderiaceae_C > Rhizobacter. Next base: position 13,293 of record JACMKJ010000312.1, read on the forward strand.
CTTGCGTCAGCCGGCCTGCCCAAGGGCTCGGTGGTGGGCTTCGAGTTGATGGATGGCGCCCGTTTTGGCCAGACCCAGTTTCAAGAGCGCCTGACTTTCCAGCGTGGCCTGGAAGGCGAGCTCACCCGCTCGATCACGGCCATGCCTTCCGTGCAAAACGCACGCGTGCACCTGGCCCTGCCCAATCAGAATGGGTTCTTCCGCGAACAGCAAAAGCCCAGTGCCTCTGTGATGCTCTCGCTCTACCCCGGCCGCACGCTCGACCGCGCTCAGGTGGCCGGCATCGTGCACCTGATCTCGAGCAGCGTGCCCGAAATGAACCCCAAGGCCGTGAGCGTGCTCGACCAGACCGGCTCGCTGCTGTCGGGTGCCAGTGACACCAGCTCGGGTGCCGGGCTCGATGCCCAGCAGCTGCAGTACGTGAACCAGATCGAGACCAGCTACAGCAAGCGCATCCTCGACATCCTGGAGCCGGTGATCGGCCGCGACAACCTGCGTGCGCAGGTCACCGCCGAGGTCGACTTCTCGCAAACCGAATCGACCTCCGAAGAATTCAAGCCCAACCAGGGCGCTGAGGCACAGGCCACCGTGCGCAGCATGCAAAACAGCGAGCAGACCGGCAGCAACGGCGCCGGCGCCACCGGCATTCCCGGTGCCACCTCCAACCAGCCGCCCGTGCCCGCCACCGCGCCGGTGACGGGTGCTGCGCAGCCGCTGCAAACCGCACAGGCCGGCGCAGCCGGTGGCCAAAGCAACAGCAGCCGCAACGCGGTGACCAACTACGAGGTCGACAAGACGGTGAAGGTGACACGCAACGCCACCGGCACCGTGAAACGCCTGAACGCCGCCGTGGTCGTCAACCACCGCAGCGTGACCGACCCCAAGGGCAAGACCAGCAGCGTGCCGCTTTCCACCGACGAGCTGGAAAAACTCAACACCCTGGTGCGCGAGAGCATTGGCTTCAAGCAAGACCGGGGTGATTCGGTCAAGGTGATCAACGCACCGTTCAAGGTCGAGGCCGTGGCCAAGGACGACACCCCCCTTTGGAAACAACCGCAGACCGTCGACCTGATGCGTGCTGGCGCCGTGCCCGCTGCCCTGGCCCTGGTGGCCCTGGTGGTGGTGTTCGTGTTGATCCGCCCGGCCCTCAAGGCCGCGCTGCAGCCCGCCGCACCGGTTGATGCGCGTGGCAACTCGCTCAACGCCGTGGTGTCCGACAACGAGGCGCTGCCCGCTGCCGAACCCGAATTTCTGCGTATCGAGTCGCCCAAGGTCAGCGCCCACCTTCACAGCGCGCGCGCCTTTGCCAAAGAGAACCCCACTGCGGTGGCGAGCATCGTGCGCGGTTGGGTCAACGGCGATACCTTGAAGGCCTGAGAGAAAAACATGGATGCACAAGGTCTGGAAGACGCAGCGATATTGCTGATGTCACTTGGAGAGGAAGAAGCCTCCGAGGTTTTCAAGCACCTCACGCCCAAGGAAGTGCAGGGCCTGGGGGAAACCATCGCCAGGCTGAAGAGCATCCCGCGCGAGAAGGTCGAGGGCGTGCTCGAGAAATTTGCAACCGTCGCCTCGGAGCAGAGCATGCTCGTGACCGACACCGACGAGTACGTGAAGGCCGTTCTGCGCAAGGCGCTCGGCGACGACAAGGCCAACCTGCTGATCGACCGCATCTTGCAGGGCGGCGACGTCTCCGGCATCGAAAGCCTGAAGTGGATGGACGCCAACTCGGTGGCCGAGCTGCTGCGCAACGAACACCCGCAGATCGTGGCTGCCATCCTGGTGCACCTCGACTTCGACCAGGCCTCGGGCGTGCTCAAGTGTTTCACGGAACGCCAGCGCAATGAAGTGCTGGTGCGAGTGGCCACGCTCGACGGCATCCAGCCCTCGGCGCTGAAAGACCTGAA
>JACMKJ010000313.1 GCA_014380155.1 Rhizobacter sp.
CGTCAACGTGTTCCTGAAGATCGGCATGGACGTGCGCTTCGAGGGCTTCCCCGGCAGCATCGAAGACGCTGTGAACGAGGGCGTGCGCAAGGGCTACCTGCACCCTGACAACGTGCTGCGCGCTTCCATCGTGGCCGACCCGCAGTTCGAGCGCAAGAACACCGGAGACAACACGCCAGCCGTGATCCACATGACCGTGATCCCTGGCAACACGCTCGACGTGCAGGTGGCGGCCAAGGGCGGCGGCAGCGAGAACAAGAGCAAGTTCGCCATGCTGAACCCGAGCGATTCGGTGGTCGACTGGATCATGAAGACCGTGCCGACCATGGGCGCCGGCTGGTGCCCACCGGGCATGCTGGGCATCGGTATCGGCGGTACCGCCGAGAAAGCCATGCTGATGGCCAAGGAAGTGTTGATGGAACCCATCGACATGTACGACCTCAAGGAACGCGGCGCGAAAGACAAGACCGAGGCGCTGCGCATCGAGCTGTGCGACAAGATCAACGCGCTGGGCATCGGCGCACAAGGCCTGGGCGGCCTGACCACCGTGCTCGACGTGAAGATCGCGATGTACCCCTCGCATGCCGCAGGCAAGGCCATTGCGATGATCCCCAACTGCGCGGCCACGCGCCATGCGCACTTCGTGATGGACGGCTCCGGGCCCGCCTACATCGACCCGCCCAGCCTCGACCTGTGGCCCGACGTGCACTGGGCGCCCGACTACAACCAGAGCAAGAAGGTCAACCTCGACACACTCACCAAGGCCGAAGTGGCCGCATGGAAACCGGGCGACACCCTGCTGCTCAGCGGCAAGATGCTCACCGGCCGCGACGCCGCGCACAAGCGCATTCAAGACATGCTGGCCAAGGGCGAGAAGCTGCCGGTCGATTTCACTAACCGCGTCATCTACTACGTGGGCCCAGTCGACCCGGTGCGCGATGAGGTGGTCGGCCCGGCAGGCCCCACCACCGCGACGCGCATGGACAAGTTCACCGAGATGATGCTGGCCGAGACCGGCCTCATCGGCATGATCGGCAAGAGCGAGCGCGGCCCGACCGGCATCGAAGCCATCAAGAAGCACAAGAGCGCCTACCTGATGGCGGTGGGTGGTGCGGCCTACCTGGTGTCGAAGGCGATCAAGAAGTCGACCGTGCTGGGCTTTGCCGACCTGGGCATGGAAGCCATCTACGAGTTCGAGGTGCAGGACATGCCCGTCACAGTGGCGGTCGACTCCAACGGCACCTCGGTCCATGAGACGGGGCCGAAGGAGTGGCAGGCCAGGATCGGCAAGATCCCGGTCGCGGTGGTCTGACGGCCTCAGTCCCCTCGCACAGATCCTTCGCCGCGCGGGTCGGTGCCACCGACCCATCCGTTCGGCGTGCGTTGAACGCCGTTCAACCCACTGCTCAACCGCATCAGGCGCACCTCGTGGCCGAGCGCTCTCAGCGCCTCGGCCAGGGCCGCCGTGTCGGGCGTGGACTCCAGCTCCGTCGGCCCGTTGCGCGAGCCGAAGTTGGGCAAGGCCATGGCCTGCTGCACCGGCAGCTTCCAGTCGAGCACACCCACCAGCACCTTGCCGACGAAGGTGATGATGAAGGAGCCTCCCGGCGAGCCCACGCTCATGAGCAACTCTCCGCTCGCGCGATCGAACACGAGCAAGGGTGTCATCGACGAGCGCGGCCGTTTACCGCCTTCCACACGGTTGGCCACCGGCATGCCGTCCACGGCCGGCACGAAGGAAAAATCCGTCAGCTCGTTGTTGAGCATGAAGCCATGCACCATCAGGCGCGAGCCGAACAGGTGCTCGATGGTCATGGTCATCGAGAGTGCGTTGCCATGGCCATCAACCACCGACACGTGCGAGGTCGACGCCAGCTCGGGGCTGCGGTCATCGGCCAGCACGACCGAACCCGGCAGCGGCTGGCCCGGTGCGGCCTTGCCCATGCTGCGCTCGCCGATCAGGGCGCCTCGTTGTGCGAGGTAGACGGGGCCCAGCAAGGCATCGGGGCTGCCACCCGGCAACGGCACGAAGTCGGGGTCGGCGACATAACGGTCTCGGTCGGCATACGCCAGCCGATAGGCCTCGGTCAGCCAGTGAACCGCACGCGGGTCGAGCGACTGGCCCACGGGCGGCAAGGCCGCCAGGTCGTGCTTTGCCAACATGCCCAGCACCTGCGCCAGCGCCAGCGTGCCAGATGACGGCGGTGCCATGCCACACACGCGCCAGATGCGGTGATCGAAGCACAGCGGATCGCGGGCCTTGGCGCGGTAGCCGGCCACATCGGCCTCAGTGATCGCGCCTGGGTTGCTGGCGTGGCCGCGCACCTTGGCCACCAGGTCGCGCGCGACGGCGTCCTCGTGCAAGGCCACCGGCCCACGCTCGGCCACATCGCGCAGCAAGGTGGCAAGCGCCGGGTTGCGAAGGGTGCTTCCGGCGGCGCGAGGGCTGCCGTCAGCTTCGTAGAAATAAGCGCGGGCTTGCGCATCTTGTTTCAACGAGTCGGCAATCGCCGGGTCGCGCAAGAAGTTGGCCAGCCGCAGGCTGATCGCGAACCCCTCTTCCGCCAGGCGAATCGCGGGTTGGAACAGCGCCTTCCAGGGCAGCTTGCCATGCTGGCGGTGCGCCAGCTCCAGTGCACGCAAGGTTCCCGGCACCCCGACCGAACGCCCGCCCACCACACCCTCCATGAAACCCATGGGCCGACCGTCTCTCATGAAGAGATCGGAGGTGGCCGCGGCGGGCGCTGTTTCACGGCCATCGATGGTCTGCACCTGTTTGCCGTCGTGGTGCACGATGAACACGCCACCGCCGATGCCGGACGACTGCGGCTCCACCAGCGTCAGCACCAGCTGTACCGCGATGCCGGCGTCGACGGCGCTGCCGCCGGCCCTGAGCATCTGCATGCCCGCATCGGTGGCGAGTGGATGGGCAGCAGCCACCATGTGGCGCTGCGGCAGCGTGCTGGCGCAGCCCGCCAGCAACAGCAGCGCGGCCAGCCAACACGCGGCGCGAAGCTGCCGCAGGGGCATCAGCCTTCTTCCTTGGCCGGCACCACCCGTGTGTGCATCACGCGCTGCGGGAACGGAATCTCCACGCCTTCGGCATTGAGCACCGCCAGCACCGCGAGGTTGACTTCCGACTTCACCGGGCCCTGCCCGTTTTCGGGGTCGCGGATCCAGAACTGCAGCGTGAGGTCCATGCCGTCGGCGGCGAAGGCCGAGAGCTGAACGGCAGGCCCCGGGTCGGCGATCACCCGCTCGACCGCGCCGATCGCTTCCACCAGCTTGGGCTGAAGCGCCCGCACATCGGTGCCATAGGCCACCTGAACGGTGCTCGTGATGAGCACCCGCGGGTCGGCCAGCGACGAGTTCTCGACCCGCTGTGTGATCAGCATTTCATTGGGCACGATGGCTTCACGGCCATTGAGCGCGCGGATCACGGTGTAGCGGGTGCGGATGTCGCTGATGCGGCCCTCGAAGTTGTCGACCTTGACCATGTCGCCGATGCGCAGCGAACGTTCGGCCAGGATGACAAAGCCGCTCACGTAGTTGGCCGCGATCTTCTGCAGGCCGAAGCCCACGCCGACGCCGATCGCGCCGCCCAGCACGCTCAAGGCAGTGAGGTCGATGCCCACGGCCGACAGCGCCAGCAGCAAGCCGACAAAGAGCAGCACCGCGCGCACGATGTTGGAGATCATCTTGCGCATCGACAGGTCGTTGCCGGTGCCGTGGATGATCTTGCGCTCGAGCGCGGCCGACACCCACAGCGCCAACACCATCACCACCGCCGCGGTCAGCGTGCCTTCGATCATGTTGCGCAGCGAGATCTGCGCGCTGCCGATCTTCCAGCGCACGCCGTCCAGCTGCTCCAGTACCGCCGGCATCACGCCGGTGACCCACAGCACCACCACGATCCAGGCCACCCACGACAGGGTGCGCTCGATGGCACGCATCCAGGCGCTGTCGGGGAAGGCCGCCGACAGCACCCGCACCGTGAGCCGTATCAGCACCAGCGAGGTCAGGATGGGAATGGCCACCTTGAACACCGCCACCGGCACCAAGCCCTTCAGGAACTCGCGCGCCACCAGCGCCAGCAGCAAGGCGAACACCGGGAACAAAACCCCGTCGACCACGCTGCGGCCGAACAGCACGGCGCCCTGGACCGTGAGCACCTTGCGCAGCAGGAAGCAGATCAACCACGAGAGCCCGAGGCAGCCGAGCAGCACGGCCGCTTCGGTGAGAGCGCCCTGCCCGGTCAGGTTGTGCAGCAGTTCTTGGAGTTCTTTGGCGTTGAAAGTGGGGTTCATTCGTCGGTGTCGTGCATCAAAGTCCGGCCAGCACCCGCAGGTGCGTGGCCACGCTGCGCGCGAGCGCGCTGAGGGCATAACCGCCCTCCAGGCACGACACGATTCGCCCGCCGGCGTGGAGGTCGGCCACGTCTTTCACGCGGCGGGTGATCCATTCGTAGTCGGCCTCGACCAGGCCGAGCTGGCCGAGGTCGTCTTCGCGGTGGGCGTCGAAACCCGCCGAGATGAAAATCATTTGTGGCTTGAAGGATTCGAGCCGCGGCATCCACATGGCTTCGATCATCTCGCGCAGCTCGCCACCGCGTGTGTAGGGCGGGATAGGCAGGTTGACCATGTTCTCGCCCTTGGGCACACCGCCGCTGTAGGGGTAGAGCGGATGCTGAAAGAAGCTGACCATCAGGATGCGATCGTCGCCGGCCACGATGTCTTCGGTGCCGTTGCCGTGGTGCACGTCGAAGTCGACGATGGCCACACGTTTCAGGCCGCGCACGTCAAGCGCATGGCGCGCTGCAATGGCCACATTGTTGAAGAAACAGAAGCCCATGGTCTCGTCACGCGTGGCGTGGTGGCCGGGCGGGCGAACGGAACAGAAGGCGTTGTCGATGTCGCCATCGATCACCGCATCGGTGGCTGCCACCGCAGCGCCTGCAGCGCGCTGCGCAGCCGCCCAGGTGCCGGCGTTCGCGCTGGTGTCGGGGTCGAAGGCGCGCGACTCGCCGGTCAGAGCCAGTTGCTCCAAGCGGTCTTTGAGTTCGCAGACGTAGCCCGCGCTGTGCGCCAGCGCCACGTCAGCCAGATCGACCAGCGGCGCATCGCGGTGCTCGAGCGCCACATCGAGGCCCGTTGCGATCAGGTGGTCATGGATGGCGTCGAGCCGCTGAGGGCATTCGGGGTGGCCGTGGCCCATGTCGTGCGCATGGCAATCAGGGTGTGAGTAGAAGGCTGTGGACATGACGCTCGGGCCGGGGGTTTCGGGTATCGTGCTTCACATGAGCTCAAGCCTTGCGTCACAACTCACCCGTTTGACTGACCAGATTAGCACGATCATCGTGGGCAAACGCCCCCAGGTGCGCGACTGCGTGGCCTGCCTGCTGGCGGGTGGCCACCTGCTGATCGAAGACGTGCCCGGGGTCGGCAAGACCACGCTGGCGCACGCGCTGGCGGTGTCGCTCGGGCTGCGCTTCTCGCGCACCCAATTCACGGCCGACCTGATGCCCTCCGACCTGATCGGGGTGAGCGTCTACGAGCGCAGCAAGGAGGCTTTCGTCTTTCACCCCGGCCCGGTGTTCGCCCAAGTGCTGCTGGCCGACGAGATCAACCGCGCCGGGCCCAAGACGCAAAGCGCGCTGCTCGAAGCGATGGAAGAACACCAGGTGACCGTTGAGGGTGAAACTCGCGCTCTGCCGCGGCCCTTCTTCGTGATCGCCACGCAAAACCCGACCGATCAGCTGGGCACATACCCGCTGCCCGAGTCGCAACTCGACCGCTTCTTGATGTGCCTCACGCTCGGCTACCCCGACAAGGCCAGCGAACGTGCCCTGCTGGCCGGCACCGACCGGCGCGAAGCCATCCAGGGCCTGCAAGCGGTGATGAGCCCTGAGGACCTGGTCGCCGCACAGCAAGAAGTACTGAAGGTGCACGCCTCCGACGCCTTGCTCGACTACCTGCAGTCGCTGATCGCCGCCACCCGCAGCGGCGCCTGGTTCGTCGACGGCCTGAGCCCGCGCGCAGGCATCGCCGTGCTCCGCGCCGCCAAGGCGCATGCCCTGCTGGACGAGCGTGACTACGTGGCGC
>JACMKJ010000314.1 GCA_014380155.1 Rhizobacter sp.
AGTTGCGCTCCAGCTTGATCACCTGCTCCACATGGAACTCGCGCTCGAAGGCCGACATGTTGCCCACCTGCGCGCCACGGAAGGCGTAGATGCTCTGGTCGTCGTCGCCCACCGCAAACACCGCCGCACCGTGGGGGCCGGGCGGGCCGAACATCTTCAGCCAGGCGTACTGCAGCTTGTTGGTGTCTTGAAACTCGTCGACCAGGATGTGGCGAAAGCGCCGCTGGTAGTGCTCGCGCAGCGCCTGGTTGTCGCGCATCAGTTCGTAGGTGCGCAGCATCAGCTCGGCGAAGTCGACCACGCCTTCGCGCTGGCACTGCTCTTCGTAGGCCTGGTAGACCTGCACCATCACGCGCGATTGTTCGTCGCGCACGTCCACGTCTTTCGGGCGCAGGCCGTCGTCTTTGCTGCCGGCGATGAACCAGGTCACCTGCTTGGGCACATAACGCTCTTCATCCAGGTTCATCGCCTTGATGACCCGCTTGACGGCCGAGAGCTGGTCGCTGGAGTCGAGGATCTGAAAGCCCTGCGGCAGGTTCGCCAGCTTCCAGTGCGCCCGCAAAAAGCGATTGCACAGCCCGTGGAAGGTGCCCACCCACATGCCACGCACCGGAATCGGCAACATCGCACCCAGGCGGGTGAGCATTTCTTTCGCCGCCTTGTTGGTGAAGGTGACCGCCATCACACCACCGGGCGTGAGCTGGCCGTTCTGGATTAGCCAGGCGATGCGCGTGGTGAGAACGCGCGTTTTGCCCGACCCTGCACCCGCAAGAATGAGCGCCGGTTTGGCCGGCAGCGTGACCGCAGCCAGTTGCTCGGGGTTCAGGTTGTGCAGCAGGCGGTCAGCGGGCGCTGCGCCTTGGGGTTCATCTGCGCGCTCGGGGGAAAAGAGATCCATCGGCGCATTCTAGGGAGGCCCTCCGTCACCCCTTCTTGTCACCCCGTCTCGTTACCCCAAGCGCAACATGCGCCCGCGGATGCGAGAGAGCGCCACCGGCGTGATGCCGAGGTAGAGCGCCAGGTCTTTCTGCGGCACGCGGCCCCGCAGCTCGGGCGACTCGTGCATGAACAAGCGATAGCGCGCTTCGGGGCTCAAGGTCAGCAGCTCACGCTCGCGCTTTTCCTTGCGCGCCCCGTAGTGTTCGATGCCCACCCGCAAAGCCTTCTGCCAGGCCAGGTGTTTGTCGCCGAGCGCAATGATCTGCGGGTAGCCGAGCTGGTCGACCACCGCCGGCTCCATCGCCACGGCCGAGAAGGTGGTGCGGCCAGCCGCCCCCAGCCCGGCCAGGCTCGCAAAAAACCCGCCCTCGGCGATGAACGACTTGATGCGCTCGCTGCCGTCTTCGCGCAGGTAGACGAGCTTCATCAGGCCAGTACGCACCACGCTCAGCCAGGGCCAGGGCACATCGCTCGCGAACAGCGTCTCGCCTGCCGCGAGGCGGCGGGTCTTGATGTGGGTGGCGAAGTGTTCCCACTCCGGCACGGGGCCGCCTGCGAGCTGCTCGACAAAAGCGCGTGACACCTGATCGTTCATGCGCGCACGGTAGCGCAAGCGCCAATTAACTCCGGATAACGACAAACCCTGTGCGGCTGCGTACCGTGCCTGGCATGGAACTGCAACTCAACCAACAGACCGTCGCGCTGTCGACCGAACAACACAGCCACCCCTTGTTGTGGTGGCTGCGCGAAGAGCGCGGCCTCACCGGCACACGCTTCGGTTGCGGCCAGGGTGTGTGCGGCGCCTGCACCGTGCACTTGGACGACCAAGCCGTGCGCGCCTGCATCACCCCCTGCAACGCCGCGGCGGGCCACCGTGTCACCACCATCGAAGGCCTCGCGCCATCGGCCGAGGCCCTGCACCCGGTGCAACAGGCCTGGCTCGAGCTCGCGGTGGCGCAATGTGGCTACTGCCAGAGCGGGCAGATCATGGGCGCGGCGGCTCTGCTGGCCCGGCACCCGCAGCCCAGCGATGCGCAGATCGACGAGGTGATGGCCGGCCACCTGTGCCGCTGCGGCAGCTACGAGCGCATCCGCGCCGCCATCCACCGCGCGGCGCAGATCGAGGCGGGGAGCGCACGATGACCGGCGCACTGTCCCGCCGTTCGCTGCTGATCGGCAGCGGCGGCATCGCCGTGGCATTCGGCCTGGGCGCGTGTTCGTCGATCCCGCCCATCCCCAAACGGCCTGCGCCGACGCTGGACGATGCGCTGGGCTGGATCCAGCTCACCCCCGAAGGCCGCTTCGTGTTGTGGAGCCCGCGCGCCGAAATGGGCCAGAACGTGCTGGGCGGCCTACGCCGCATCGCTGCGCTGGAGCTAGGCGTGGCCGACGAGGCCATCGACGTGCGCGTGGCTGGCACGGCCGACATCCAACGGGTCAAAGCCACCGTCGGCAGCGATTCGATCCGCGAGTTGCTGGTGCCACTGGCCACAGCCTGCGCGCGCTTGCGAGACGAGATGCGCTCACATGGCGACACACCGCCGGCCATGCGCGCCATCACCGCCTTGCGCCGGCCGGCCGGGTCGGCACCGGCCCCCATCGCCGAACCCCAGCACCATGCCCTGGTCACCGGCGCGCCCGTCTTCACCGCCGACGTTCGTCTGCCCGGCATGCTGCACGCCGCCGTGCTGCGTCCGAAATGGCGCCGCGAGCTGGGTCCGCAGCTGCTAGGTTGGGACCAGGCCGCCGTGAGCGCGGTGCCCGGCTTTGTCGCTCAACTCACCTTGCCCGAACTCGACGGCCCGGTGCTGGTCGCACGCCACCCCGCTGCCCTGCTGGCCATGCGCGCCGCCACCGCTCCCCGCTGGCAGCCACCCGCCCACACGCCCGATGCCAACGCGATGGTCGACATCGACACCGCCCTGGCACGCGGCCGCTTCACGCAAGACAGTGGTCAGGTGCAAGAGGGCTCCAGGACGGTCGACCTGCGGCTCGACGTGCCCATGGCCGCACACGCCGCCATCGAGCCCCGCTGCGCCGTGGCGCGCTTCAGCCCCGAGGGGCTTGAACTCTGGTGCGCCACGCAAGACCCGTTTTTCATCCGCGACGTGATGGCACGCGACCACGGCCTGGCGCTCGACAAGATCGTGGTGCACAACCACCGCATCGGCGGCGCCTTCGGCGGGCGCACCATCGCCAACGTGGAGCGCGAAGCCGCCTTCATCGCCCAGGCGCTGAAGGCGCCGGTGAAGCTGCAGTGGTCGCGCGAAGACGAATTCCTCGGTGGCTTTCATCGCCCGCCGTCGTCGCACCGCATCAGGCTGCGTGTTGGCGCCGATGGTTTGATCAGCGACTGGTGGCATGCCTTGTCCAGCTCGCACATCATCTTCACCTCGGCTGCCATGCCGCCGTGGATGCAGGCATTCACCAACTTCGTCGGTGACCCCGGCACCGCGCGGGGTCAGCAGGCGCCGTATGCCTTCACGCGCCAGCGCCGCTCCTTGCAGCTGACCCGGCTGCCACTGGCCACCGGCCCCTGGCGCGGGCTCGGTGCGGGCCCCAACGTGCTGGCCATCGAAGCCGCGATGGACGCCGCCGCCCGCGCGAGCC
>JACMKJ010000315.1 GCA_014380155.1 Rhizobacter sp.
GCCGCGCTGCGGTGGATGCCGGCTACGCCCCCAACGACTGGCAAGTGGGCCAGACGGGCAAGATCGTGGCGCCGCAGCTGTACATCGCGGCAGGGATCTCGGGTGCCATCCAGCATCTGGCGGGCATGAAGGACTCCAAGGTGATCGTGGCGATCAACAAGGATGCCGAGGCGCCGATCTTCAGCGTGGCCGACTATGGGCTGGAAGCGGACCTGTTCACGGCCGTGCCGGAACTGGTCAAGGCCTTGTAAGAGTGTGTTCTGAGGCTGCATTGCGCTGCGGCCCAGGCACTGAAAGGCATCGCTCGCGGTGCCTTTTTTTTGAGAATTTTTCGCTATCCCGGAGACATCCATGAGCTACACCGCCCCGGTAAAGGACATGCTTTTTGCCATCGAGCATCTGGCCAACATTGGACAGATCGCACAGATTCCCGGCTTTGAAGACGCGGGGCTCGATACCGCGCAGGCCGTGCTGGAGGAGTGCGCCAAGTTCAACGAGGGCGTGCTGGCTCCGCTAAACTTCGAAGGCGACAAGAACCCGTCGAGCTGGAAAGACGGCGTGGTCACCACCACCCCCGGCTTCAAGGATGCCTTTCGCCAGTACGGCGAAGGCGGCTGGCAGGGCCTGCAGCACCCGGCGGACTTCGGCGGCCAGGGCCTGCCCAAGACCATCGGTGCCGCCTGCATCGAGATGTGCAACAGCGCCAACATGAGCTTTGCGCTGTGCCCGCTGCTGACCGACGGCGCCATCGAGGCGCTGCTGACCGCCGGCAGCGACGAGCTCAAGGCCACCTACCTTGAAAAGCTGGTGACCGGCGAGTGGACCGGCACCATGAACCTGACCGAGCCCCAGGCCGGATCGGACCTGGCCCTGGTGCGCACGCGCGCCGAGCCCCAGCCCGACGGCAGCTACAAGGTCTTCGGCACCAAGATCTTCATCACCTACGGCGAGCACGACATGGCCGAGAACATCGTGCACCTGGTGCTGGCGCGCGTGGTCGGTGCGCCCGAGGGCGTGAAGGGCATCAGCCTTTTCGTGGTGCCCAAGTTCATGGTCAAGGCCGATGGCTCGCTCGGTGAGCGCAACGATGCGCACTGCGTGAGCATCGAGCACAAGCTGGGCATCAAGGCCAGCCCCACGGCCGTGCTGCAGTTTGGTGACCACGGAGGTGCCATCGGCACGCTGGTGGGCCAGGAGAACCGTGGCCTCGAGTACATGTTCATCATGATGAACGCCGCGCGTTATGCGGTGGGCATCCAGGGCATCGCAGTGGCCGAACGTTCGTACCAGAAAGCCGTGCAATACGCGAAGGACCGTGTGCAGTCGCGACCCGTCGACGGGTCGATGACCACCAGCGCGCCCATCATTCACCACCCTGATGTAAAGCGCATGCTGATGACGATGCGCGCCCTGATCGAAGGCTGCCGCGCCATGAGCATCACGGCGGCATCGGCCTACGACGCCGCCCATGCCCACCCCGACGCCGACGTGCGCAAGCAGAACCAGGCCTTCTATGAATTCATGGTGCCGCTGGTCAAGGGCTACAGCACCGAGATGAGCCTCGAAGTGACGAGCCTGGGTGTGCAGGTGCACGGCGGCATGGGCTTCATCGAAGAAACCGGCGCGGCCCAGCACTACCGCGACGCCAAGATCCTGACCATCTACGAAGGCACGACCGCCATCCAGGCCAACGACCTGGTGGGTCGCAAGACCGCGCGCGATGGCGGCCAGACGGCCAAGGGCATCGCCAAGCAGATCGCCGTCACCGAAGCCGAGCTGGCCCAGCACGACAGCGTGCCCGCCCGCTCGGTGCTCAAGCGCTTGACCGCTGCCCGCGTGGCGTTTGAGCAGGTGGTCGACTTCGTGGCATCGGGCACCAAGGGCAACCCCAATGCGGTGTTTGCCGGCTCGGTGCCTTACCTGATGCTCGCGGGCAACGTGATGGCGGGCTGGCAGCTTGCGCGCGCCTTGCTCGTGGCCGAATCGCAACTGAAAGCGGGCGAGGGTGACGTCGCCTTCCTCACGGCCAAGGTGACGACAGCGCGCTTCTACGCCGATCACATCCTGAGCCGCGTGCCGGGTGTGCGCGACGCCATCGTCGAAGGCGCTGACAGCGTGACCGCGCTGGCCCTCGACTCGTTCTAACCGACAACCACTTCACCCGGAGACGCTCTTGGCCTTGCCTCCCGTTCTGCAAAACCTGCCCTTGCCCATCATCGGTTCACCGCTGTTCATCATCAGCACGCCTGCGCTCGTGATCGAGCAGTGCAAGGCCGGGGTCGTGGGCTCCATGCCGGCGCTGAATGCGCGCCCGGCCGAACTGCTGGACGAGTGGCTGGCCGAGATCACCGAGACGCTCGCCGCCTATAACAAGGCCAACCCCAACAAACCGGCTGCGCCGTTTGCGATCAACCAGATCGTGCACAAGAGCAACGACCGGCTGGACCATGACATGGCGGTGTGTGCCAAGTACAAGGTGCCGATCATCATCACGTCACTGGGGGCTCGCGTCGAGGTCAACGACGCGGTGCACGCCTGGGGCGGCGTCGTGCTGCACGACATCATCAACAACAAGTTCGCCCACAAGGCGATCGAGAAGGGCGCTGACGGTTTGATCGCCGTGGCCGCGGGGGCCGGTGGCCATGCGGGTGTGAAGAGCCCGTTCGCGCTCGTCCGCGAGATCCGCGAGTGGTTTGACGGTCCCTTGGCCCTGAGCGGTGCCATCGCCACGGGTGAAGCCGTGCTGGCGGCCCAGGCCATGGGTGCCGATTTTGGCTACATCGGCTCGGCCTTCATCGCGACCGAAGAAGCCCGCGCCGCCGAGGGCTACAAGCAGGCCATCGTGGAAGGCAGCTCCGACGACATCGTCTACTCCAACCTCTTCACCGGCGTGCACGGCAACTACCTCGCACCATCGATCCGCGCGGCAGGCCTCGACCCCGATAACCTCGAGGTCAGCGACGCCAGCAAGATGAGCTTTGGCACCGAGCGTGCCAAACCCAAGGCCTGGAAAGACATCTGGGGCTCGGGGCAGGGCATCGGCGCCGTCAAGAAAGTGGTGCCGACCCGCGAACTGGTGCAACGCCTGCGCGACGAATATACCGCGGCGCGCAGCCGCCTGGGGCTGGTCGCAGCCTGACAATTCAGTGCTGCGGCTCGACCGTGAGGTCGCAGTCGCAGCCCTTGCCCGCCGCGATCATGCGCAACGCGAAGCGGGCCGCCAAACCGGCCAGCCAGCGAGGAGCCACAAAACGCTCTGGCTCGCTCGCCACGCCACAGCGGTAGCGGCCTTCCACTTCACTCCAGCTCAAGGCAACGCAGGCGCCAGTGCGCTTGCGGCTGAGCAGCATGCCCACCGGGCAGGGCTCGACTGCACAGCACACGCCGCAACCATTGCACGGCTCGCCCCACCCGGGTTTGGGCGCGGCGGCGGGGTGGATGTGGATGGTCTGGCGCATTGAAACGAAGGGCCGAGACGGCTTGTCCCTGCTCGCATTGTGCGAACTCACTCGGTATTCAATCGAGTGAAGTGACTGCCGATAAACAACGGTGTTACAGTCGCCCGCAGACTTTATTTGGTCCTTCCCGTCCCCTTGATCACAACGTCAAGGCGGGTCGCAATCCGCCAGTCGGTTCAGCCGTGTCGCGGAAGGTTTATCAACCCACTACAGCCCCGGAAACCGGAGCGAAAGGTGAGCGAAATGATGCAGGAATACAGGTCCAACTCGTACCTGTTCGGGGGCAACGCGCCCTACGTCGAAGAGATGTACGAGGCCTACCTCGACAACCCCGGCTCCGTGCCCGACAACTGGCGTTCGTATTTCGACGCCCTCCAGAACGTCCCGGCCACCGACGGCTCCGAGGCCCGCGATGTGGCCCACGCGCCGGTCGTTGAATCGTTCGCGCAGCGTGGCAAGGCCAATGCCTTCGCCGTCAAGGCCAGCGCCGCCGAACTGGCGGTTGCCCGCAAGCAGGTCCACGTCCAGTCGCTGATTGCGGCTTATCGCTCGCTCGGCGCCCGCTGGGCCGACCTCGACCCGCTCAAGCGCCAGGAGCGCCCCAAGATCCCCGAGCTGGAGCCGGCGTTTTATGACCTGAGCGAGTCCGACATGGACATCACGTTCAGCGCCACCAACACCTACTTCACTACCGCCGAGCAGCAAACGCTGCGCGAGATCTTGCAGGCGCTGCGTGAAACCTACTGCGGCTCTATCGGCGCCGAGTTCATGCACATCACCGAGCCTGCTGAAAAGCGCTGGTGGCAGCAGAAGCTCGAAGCCATTCGCTCCAAGCCGACCTTCGCGGCCGACGAGAAAAAGAACATCCTCGACCGCCTGACCGCGGCCGAAGGCCTTGAGCGCTACCTGCACACCAAATATGTCGGCCAGAAGCGCTTCTCGCTCGAAGGCGGCGAAAGTTTCATTGCCTCGATGGACGAGGTGGTGCAACGTTCGGGCATCAAGGGCGTGCAAGAGATCGTGATCGGCATGGCCCACCGTGGCCGCTTGAACGTGTTGGTCAACACGCTGGGCAAGGCGCCCGCCGACCTGTTCTCGGAGTTCGACCACACCGCACCCGAGAACCTGCCGTCTGGTGACGTGAAGTACCACCAGGGCTTCTCCAGCGACGTGACGACCGACGGTGGCCCGGTGCACCTGAGCCTGTCGTTTAACCCGTCGCACCTGGAGATCGTGAACCCGGTGGTCGAAGGCTCGGTCAAGGCCCGCCTGGACCGCCGTGGCGACAAGACCGGCGACACCGTGTTGCCGGTGCTGGTGCACGGCGACGCTGCGTTCGCTGGCCAGGGTGTGGTGATGGAGACGCTGGCGCTGGCCCAAACGCGTGGCTACTACACCGGCGGCACGCTGCACCTCGTCATCAACAACCAGATCGGCTTCACCACCAGCGACCCGCGCGACTCGCGCTCCACGCTGTATTGCACCGACGTCGTCAAGATGATCGAAGCGCCCGTGCTGCACGTGAACGGCGACGACCCTGAGGCGGTGGTGCTGTGCACCCAGCTCGCGCTCGACTACCGGCAAGAGTTCAACAAAGACGTGGTGGTAGACATCGTCTGCTTCCGCAAGCTGGGCCACAACGAGCAGGACACCCCCTCGCTGACCCAGCCGCTGATGTACAAGAAGATCGGCCAGCACC
>JACMKJ010000316.1 GCA_014380155.1 Rhizobacter sp.
CGCCGACGACGGCACCGCCACGCCCGAGCGCTATCGCCCGCACACCACGCCGGGCGCCTATGTGCCCACCGCCGCGGTGGCCGCACCGCACTGGCCACAACGCAAGACCTGGCTGCTGGCTAACGCAGCGCAGTTTCGCCCCGGCCCACCGCCTGTGCTGACGAGCGCCGTGTGGGCGCGCGACTACGAAGAGGTCAAGACCCTGGGCAGCAAGGCCAGCAAGCAGCGCAGCGCCGAACAGACCGAGGTGGCCCGCTTCTGGGACTATTCGCTGCCTCCGATCTACCACGGTGTGGTGCGTTCGGTCGCCAACATGCCCGGCCGCAGCGTGGCGCAAAACGCGCGCCTGTTTGCCACCGTCACGCAGGCGATGGACGACGCGATGATTGCGGTGTTCGACGCCAAGTACCACCACAACTTCTGGCGCCCGATCACCGCCATCCGCAACGGCGAGGCCGACGGCCACAACGCCACCCAAGCCGAGCCGGGCTGGGCCTCGCTGATCGAGTCGCCGCAGCACCCCGAGTACCCGAGCGCGCACTCCATCCTGGCCGCGACGCTGGGCACCATCCTGCAGGCTGAGGTGGGCAACGGCAAACTGCCGGTGTTGAGCACCAGCAGCCCGACCGCCCAGGGCGCCACGCGCCGCTGGACCCAGGTCGACGACTTCATGAACGAAGTCGCCTACTCGCGGGTCTGGGGCGGCATCCACTACCGCACCTCAGGCGAGGTGGGTCTTGCGATGGGCCGGCAGATCGGTGCGCTGGCGGTGGCGCAGCAGGCGGCGCAGATCCCGCCATCCCTGGTACCACCCGGCGAAGCCAAGTCAGCGGGAGGCCGATGACCGAGCGGGCCGCTGGCGGCTCAGGCCGCCAGCCCCGCAAACACGTTCTGCACATCCTCGTTCGCATCGAGCGCAGCCAGAAAGGCTTCGACCTCTTCCAGCTGCTCGGCGTTCAGGCTGCCGGCGCTGACGGGATTCTTGGGTTTGTAGCCCAGCTTGGCCGACACCACGTTGAAGCCTTGCGCGGGCAACGCACGGCTCACGACGTCGAGGTCAGCGTGGTCGGTGATGAAGACGGTGACGCCCTCTTCGTCGGCGGCTTCGAAGTCTTGTGCGCCCGCTTCGATGGCGGCGAGCTCAGCGTCGGCGCCCGAGGTGGCGGACTCGGCTTCGATCAGGCCCACGTGGGCAAAGTCCCATGACACCGTGCCCGAGGTACCGAGCTGGCCCTTGCGGAAGAGCACCCGCATTTCTGACGCAGCACGGTTCAGGTTGTCGGTCAGGCACTCCACCATCACCGGCACACGGTGAGGCGCAAAACCTTCGTACATCGCGTGCTCGAAATGCACGGTGTCACCGGTCAGGCCGGCGCCCTTCTTGATGGCGCGGTCGAGCGTGTCCTTGGGCATCGAGACCTTTCGGGCCTGCTCGATGACCAGCCGCAGACGCGAGTTGGCGCCCGGGTCGGCGCCGTGGCGGGCGGCAATCATGATGTCCTTGGCGAGCTTGCCAAAGAGGCGGCCCTTGGCGTTGGCGGCCAGGTCCTTGTGTTTGGCTTTCCACTGTGCACCCATGTCAGTACCGCCCGGCCGTTCCGAAGGTACTGAACGTCCCCTTGGGGGGCCGCGAACGAAGAGAGATTGGGGGTTTCATTTCAGTTCACCACTTTTACTTGTTGGCCTGGCTTGGGCTCGGTGCCGCCGCCATAGGCACTGTTCATCAACTTGAGTTGCGCTTCGGCACGCGCCGGCAGCGGCGACGAGCGTGCCAGCTCGGCGAAGCCACCGCGTGGGTAGGCCACGGTTTTCACGCTCCAGGGTTTGGCCGCCGCTCGGTCGGCGGCGGTGATGGCGCGGAACGAGGCCTCGGCCTCCACGATCTGGGCGCTGGCGCGCTGCATTGCGGCGGCGTCTTTGGCGGCGTATTGCATCAGGTAGTTGCGCCCGCCCGGGCCGGTGACGAGGGTGAGCGTCACGGCCTGGCTCTGGCCTTGTTCGTTGCGCGTGGTGCCCTTGAAGTGCGTTGCCGACAAACCGTGCAGCGTGCGCGCCTCGCTGCGGCCTTCGGTGGGCTTGACCACGTTGCGGATCACTTCTTCATGCGTGCTGCCGGCCTTGGGTGGCACCAGCCGCACGATCAGGCCGGCGTCGCGCGCGCCACTCACGAGCACGATGGCCTCTTGCGAGTTCTGCACCTGCCAGCCCGCCGGCGCCGTGAGCGCAATGCCCAGCGGCTCGTGATAGAAATTGCGCCCGCGCACCACGCCCTGCTCGCGGCTGTCGCCGAAGGTCATGCCCTCGACCGCTTGCAGGTAACGGGTACGGCCGTCATCGGCGTAGTTGCCGCTGTACTTGCTGGCGATCTGCCGGATGTCGGCCAGCCGCTTGTCGTTGCTCGGGTGCGAGGCCAGCCAGCTGCCGCCCGAGGCCGCAGCCTTGCCTTCGGCCTTGGCGGCGTCGGCGGCAAACTGCTCCTGGTTCTTGAGCACCACGATCACGTCGATCATGTTCTGCGGGTTGTACTGGTTGCGCACCAGATACTCGGCGCCGAGCTGGTCGGCCTGCAACTCCTGGTCGCGGCTGTACGAGGCCACATACCCGGCGGCTGCCGTCTGCGAGGCCTGGCTGGCCAGGTCGGTGGCACCGCCCACGCCGCCCGCTTCGAGCACGGCACCGAGCACCGTGGCGGCCAG
>JACMKJ010000317.1 GCA_014380155.1 Rhizobacter sp.
GCTTGATGATTGGCGGAGTGGACGGGGCTCGAACCCGCGACCCCCGGCGTGACAGGCCGGTATTCTAACCAACTGAACTACCACTCCATGGTGGCTTCCAGATTGCTCTGCAAGCGCCACCGAACTTGGCGTCCCCTAGGGGATTCGAACCCCTGTAATCACCGTGAAAGGGTGGTGTCCTAGGCCTCTAGACGAAGGGGACTCAATCCTTCATACATCTTGAACTGCGCGCCGCCGCGATCTTTTCAGATTTTGGTGGAGGTAAGCGGGATCGAACCGCTGACCTCTTGCATGCCATGCAAGCGCTCTCCCAGCTGAGCTATACCCCCGTTTTTCAACAAGGCACGCTGTCCAAGCGAGACCGCGATTATAGACAGATATTCAGGCTCTCTGCAAACGCGTGAGCACGGTCTGTTTGGGGAATAGCTCGAGCACTGCATCAATCGATGGTGTCTGTGGACGACCACACACCAGCACGCGGATGGCGTGGGCCAATTGCGGCATCTTCAGGCCGTGAGCAGCGAGTGTTTCCTTGATGGCCGCGGCAATCGCGGCCTTGTTCCATTCGGCAGCAAAAAGCTTGTCGCGCAGCGTGGGCAGCGCCGGTTTCACGAGCTCGGTCACGTGCGCGGCCAGGTCGTCGGCGGTGGGGTGCACGTCGGCGTAGTACATGGCGACCCAGTCGGCAAGTTCGACGGTGGTCGAGCAACGGTCCTTGAACAACCCCGTCACGCGTGCCACGTCGGTGGCGACGATGCCACGGCGCTGCAGTTGCGCCGTCACCAGCTCGGCCAGGCGATCGTCGGCCAGCGTCTTGAGGTAGTGCGCGTTGACCCACCCGAGCTTGGCCGCGTCCCACTGCGCCGGGCTCTTGGACAAGTGGCTGCCGTCGAACCACGTCACGAGTTGCTCGCGCGAGAACAGCTCTTCATCGCCGTGGCTCCAGCCAAGGCGGGCAAGGTAGTTGAGCATCGCCTCGGGCAGGAACCCGTTTTCTTCATAGGCCGTGACGCTCACGGCGCCGCGGCGCTTGGAGAGCTTTTGCCCATCGTCGCCCAGGATCACGGGCACGTGGCCGAACAGGGGAAGCGGCGCTCCCAGCGCGTTGAAGATGTTGATCTGCCAAGGCGTGTTGTTGACGTGCTCGTCACCACGGAAAACGTGACTGATGCGCATGTCCCAGTCGTCCACGACCACGGCAAAGTTGTAGGTGGGCACACCATCGGCCCGCATGATGATGAGGTCGTCGATCTCGCGGTTGGCGATGCTGATCGGGCCCTTGCACAGGTCGTCCCAGGTCACGACGCCGTCTTTCGGGTTGGCGAAACGGATCACCGCTTGAACATCCACCGGAGGCACAGGCAGCTGCTTGCCAGGCTCGGGGCGCCAGCGGCCGTCGTAGTGGGTCTTCTCGCCACGCGCTTTCTGCGCGTCGCGCATCACGTCGAGCTCTGCCGGCGTGGTGTAGCAGCGGTAGGCCTTGCCTTCGGCGATGAGCTGATCGATCACCGCTCGGTAGCGGTCCAGGCGCTGCATCTGGTAGATCGGGCCTTCGTCGTAATCGAGGCCCAGCCACTTCATCGACGCGAGGATCTGGTCGACCGAATCTTGCGTGGAGCGAGCGACATCTGTGTCTTCAATGCGCAGCACGAACTCGCCGCCGAAGTGGCGGGCAAAGGCCCACGAATACAGCGCGGTGCGGGCCGTGCCCAGGTGCAGGAAGCCGGTGGGTGAAGGGGCAATGCGGGTGCGGATCTTGTTGGTCATGTGTTCAGAGCGTTGCAAGGCCGCGCAAGAGGTCGGCCTTCAGGTCTTCCACGTCGTCGAGGCCCACGGCCACGCGAATCATTCCTTGCGCGATGCCGGCCGCTTGACGCTGCGCTTCAGTCAGCCGGCCATGTGAGGTGCTGGCAGGGTGGGTGATCGTGGTCTTGGTGTCGCCCAGGTTGGCGGTGATCGAACACACCTGGGTGCTGTCGATCACATGGAAGGCCCCTAGGCGCTCGCCCTTGACGATGAACGACACCACGGCGGCACCCAAGTCCGACTGCTGCGCCATCGCCAGCTCGTGCTGGGGGTGCGAGCGCAGACCCGGGTAGAACACACGCTCGATCTGCGGCTGCTGCTCCAGCCAGGTGGCGAGCTGCAGCGCGCGCTCTGACTGCGCACGCATGCGGATGTCCAGCGTCTCCAGCCCCTTGAGCACCACCCAGGCATTGAAGGGCGAAAGCGACATGCCCGCGCTGCGCATCACCGGCACGAATTTCTCGTTGATGAGCTGCTCGGGGCCGCAGAGCGCACCGGCGATCACACGCCCTTGCCCATCAAGATACTTGGTACCGGAGTGCACCACCAGGTCGGCGCCAAACTCGACTGGCCGCTGCAGGGCAGGCGAGCAAAAACAGTTGTCGACGGCCAGAAGCGCACTGGCTTCTTTCGCAACGAGCGAGAGCGCGCGGATGTCGCACACCTCGGTCAACGGATTTGTCGGCGACTCGGCAAACAGCAGCTTGGTGTTGGGCTTGATCGCGCGGCGCCAAGCTTCCACATCGGTCTGCGAAACGAACGTCGTTTCGACACCGAACTTGCCGAACTCACGCCCGAACAACATGATGGTCGAGCCGAATACGCTCTGCGAACACAACACGTGGTCACCGGCCTTCAACAAGCCCATGCCCAGTAGCAAGATGGCGCTCATGCCGCTCGACGTGCCGATGCATCCTTCTGTGCCTTCGAGTGCGGCCAGGCGCCGTTCGAACATCGTCACTGTCGGATTGCTGAAGCGCGAGTAGATGAAGGCTTCTTCTTCGTTGGCAAAACGCGCGGCGGCCGTGGCCGCGTCGGGCTGCACGAAGCTGCTGGTCAGGAATAGCGCTTCGGAGTTTTCGCCCCAGGCACTGGGCGGCAAGCCCTCGCGCACTGCCAGCGTGTCGCGCCGCAGGCCCTTGGGCAGGTCAACACGCGGTATCTTCTTGCCCACGCTCACGACTGCTCGGTGGCACTTTGCAGCGCGAGCCGCGTGCGATCGTTGTTTTCTTCTTCGTCACCCTGCGACTTGCGTTGTGTGGCCATGGCGTCGAAGTCGGCGATCGACACGTCGCCCGTCACATAGTGGCCATCGAAGCACGAGGCTTCGAAGCCCGCGAGATTCGGGTTGAGCGTCATCACCACTTTTTTCATCGCGTCCACGTCCTGGTAAATCAGCGCATCGGCGCCGATGAACTGGCGGATCTCTTCGATGCTGCGGTTGTGGGCGATCAGCTCTTCGCTGGTGGGCATGTCGATGCCATACACGTTGGGGTAACGCACGGGTGGTGCGGCCGAAGCCATGTAGACCTTGCGCGCACCGGCGTCACGCGCCATCTGCACGATCTCTTTTGACGTGGTGCCGCGCACGATGGAGTCATCGACCAGCAACACGTTGCGGCCCTTGAACTCGACGCCGATGGCATTGAGCTTTTGGCGCACAGACTTCTTGCGCACGCCCTGCCCCGGCATGATGAAGGTGCGGCCGACGTAGCGGTTCTTCACGAAGCCTTCGCGGTAAGGCTTGCCGATCTTTTGCGCGAGCTGCATGGCCGATGGGCGGCTCGACTCGGGGATGGGGATTACCACGTCAATCTCGTTGGGGCGAATGGTCGAGATCAGGCGCTGCGCCAGGGTCTCGCCCATGTTGAGGCGGGCCTGGTAGACCGAGACACCGTCCATCACCGAGTCGGGCCGCGCGAGGTACACAAACTCGAACATGCACGGGTTCAGGCTCGGGTTCTCGGCGCATTGCTGGGTGTGGATCTGACCTTCCAGGTCAATGAACACTGCCTCGCCCGGGGCCACGTCGCGGATCACGGTGTGGCCCGTGCCTTCGATGGCCACCGATTCGCTGGCGACCATTACCTCGCGGCCTTCAGGCGTCACGGTTTCGCCAAAACACAGCGGGCGAATGCCATACGGGTCGCGAAAGGCCAGCAGGCCATAACCTGCGATCAAGGCCACCACCGCATAAGAACCCTTCAGACGCTTGTGCACCGCACGTACGGCCTTGAACACCTCCTCAGGCGACAGCGGCAGGTCACGCGCGGCGACACCCAACTCGTGAGCGAGGATGTTGATCAGCACCTCGGTGTCGCTCGTGGTGTTGATGTGGCGGCGGTCGATGTCGAACAGTTCTTGTTTGAGCGTGTGGGCGTTGGTCAGGTTGCCGTTGTGCACGAGCACGATGCCAAACGGTGCGTTCACATAGAAGGGCTGCGCCTCTTCTTCGCTGTAGGCGTTGCCTGCGGTTGGGTAGCGCACCTGGCCGAGGCCAACGGGGCCGGGCAGCGCGCGCATGTTGCGGGTACGGAAGACGTCGCGCACCATGCCGCGCGCCTTCTGCATGAAGCACTTGGTGCCCTGCATGGTGACGATGCCGGCGGCGTCCTGGCCGCGGTGCTGGAGCAGCAGCAGCGCGTCGTAGATCAGCTGGTTGACCGGCGCCTTCGAGATCACTCCGACGATTCCGCACATGGGATGGTCTCCTCGAGTTGTCGCTCAGGCGGGTTGCAAGTGGCTCAAACGCTCTGCGGCGACACCGCGGCAGGTTCCGGTCCATCGGGAGCCACGGCCGGAAGAATCGTCGCCAGCACCGCATGCAACCAGGCGGCACCGACCGAGTTCTGCCATATCTCGAGGCGTCCTGCCGGCGTGTAGGCCAGGACGGCCGAAAGCGAAGGAGCGGCCGGATCCAGGTTCCAGTAATAGTGCTCGCGCACCTCGTGTCCGCTTGCCGCGGGGGTCACGGCGGCCGTTCGCCAGCGGATTTGCGCCTGGCTTTCCTGGCCGAGATGGACGTGCAACGTACGCGTGGTCTTGGCGTTGTCGAGGACCGATTGTGTCGCGCCTTCCGTGCGCGGACTCTGGAGATTGACCAGGCTTGCCGGCGCCTGCCAGGTGAGGTGATTAATCGCCAACGAGGGAATCGACC
>JACMKJ010000318.1 GCA_014380155.1 Rhizobacter sp.
ACCTTGCTCTCGTCCCAGGCCGGAAGCGGCGGGTGTGCGCCGTCGGCACGCGCGAGGATGTCATCGGCGCAGGTCTTGCCGAGCACCACACATTCGAGCAGCGAGTTGCTGGCCAGCCGGTTGGCGCCGTGCAGGCCGGTATAGGTGGTTTCGCCCACCGCATACAGGCCGGGGATGTCGCTGCGGCCCAGCAGGTCGGTGACCACACCGCCACAGGTGTAGTGCGCGGCGGGCACCACGGGAATGGGCTGCTGCGTGATGTCGATGCCGAGCTTCAGGCAACGCGCATAGATGGTCGGGAAATGTTCTTTGAGGAAGTCGGCGCCCAGGTGGGTGGCGTCGAGCAGCACGTTGTCGACGCCGTGCTTCTTCATCTCGAAGTCGATGGCGCGCGCCACGATGTCGCGCGGCGCGAGCTCGCCGCGCTCGTCGTGCGCCGGCATGAAGCGGGTGCCATCGGGCAAGAGCAGCTTGCCGCCCTCGCCACGCAAAGCCTCAGTGATGAGAAAGTTGCGCTCCTGCGGGTGGTACAGGCAGGTCGGGTGGAACTGGATGAACTCCATGTTGCCGACCCGCGCGCCGGCCCGCCAGGCCATCGCAATGCCGTCGCCGGTGGAGGTGTCGGGATTGGTGGTGTAGCGGTAGACCTTGCCGGCGCCGCCCGTGGCCATCACCACGGCCGCGGCGGGCAGGGTTTCGACGCGCTGCTTGTCGATGTCGAGCGCGTAGACGCCGTAGCAGCGCGGCTGTTCGTCGCGCTTCAGGTGCCGCGAGGTGATCACGTCGACCGCCATCCAGCGCTCCAGCATGCGGATGTTCGGGTGGCGGCCCACCTCTTCGAGCAGCACGTCGTGGATGGCCTTGCCGGTGGCGTCGGCCGCATGGGCAATGCGCCGCACCGCGTGGCCGCCTTCGCGTGTGAGGTGCAAGCCCATCGGGCCTTCGGGGTCGGGCGAGAACGGCACACCGCGTGCCACCAGCCACTCGATGGCTTCGGCGCTGTGCTCGGCGATGAAGCGGGCGGTCTGCTCATCGACGAGGCCGGCGCCTGCTTCTTGCGTGTCACGC
The DNA here is from genome assembly GCA_014380155.1 of Rhizobacter sp. Taxonomy (GTDB): domain Bacteria; phylum Pseudomonadota; class Gammaproteobacteria; order Burkholderiales; family Burkholderiaceae_C; genus Rhizobacter. The sequence goes on from JACMKJ010000318.1 coordinate 1,069, forward strand.
ACGTGGGAGTCGATGCTGTCGTCGGTGCCCAGCACGCCGACGATGCCGCCTTGCGCCCACTGCGTAGCACCCTCGTTCAGGTTGCGCTTGGCCAGCACGACCACCGGGCGGTGCTGGGCCAGGTGGAGCGCCACCGTCAAGCCCGCGAGCCCCGCACCAACGATCACCACAGGGAGAGTTGACGAGTCGGACGGCTTGGCAGGCATGGGATACGGCGAACCGGAAGGCGTTGAGTCGCAGGATTCTATCGACGGGGTTCGCAGCACCTCGTCTGGCTTAGGGATTCCCGCTTCGCCTGGGGTGTGAAATCATCCCGATCGCCTCCCTCACATTTAGAAACATTCCCCCTACACTGCCGTGTAGCTAGGACTCACCGATGTCGATTTCCTCCGCCAACCCGCCCTCAGACCCCCTTGACTCCGACGGGTGGCAGGCCACCCGCGCCGAGACCGTGGTGGCCACCCAGATCCAGCCGCGCGAAGAAGACGAAACCGAAGCCGAAGGCCACGACATCGGCCGCCAGGTCAATCCCAACCAGCGCGAGCTGTTCGTCTCGTGCGACCCGGCCGAGGCGATGCAGCAGCAGTTCGACCACCTGCGCCCCGAATACATCGCCTTGCACGACGTGGGCACCCAGTCGTCGCGCAAGCTGCTGGCCGGTGTGGCCGCCGCCAGCGGGCGCAGCGTGCAAAAGCTGGTGATACGGCGGCAGGGTTATGGCACCCCGCTGGCCACGCTGGAGTTCATCGATTTCCCCGCCGGCAAGCAGTCGCTGCGCATCTACACCACCGAGGCCGATGCCGACACCGTGGCCCGCCACGAACTTGCGCGTGTGCTGCTGAGCTACAGCCGTCTCGGCGTGGTGATGGTCGGCGACATGCCTCCCCACTTGATGAATTCATCATTCGAGCCGCTGCACGAAGCGATGATCAAGAACAACTGGCAGAACCGGCACATGCTCCTTCTGCCGCTGGCTGCCTCCAGCGCCTTGAGCAGCCACGGCACCGACCTTGGCCGAGGCACTGGCGTCAACGTGCGCACCACGCCGCAGGTCACCCGCCCGGCCGATGCCTGGTCGTTCATCAGCGGCACCTGGAACCGGCTGACTGGCGTCAACGTGCGCACCACGCCGCAGGTCACCCGCCCGGCCGATGCCTGGTCGTTCATCAGCGGCACCTG
>JACMKJ010000319.1 GCA_014380155.1 Rhizobacter sp.
CCCGAGGCGCGCCGACGCGCCATCGTGGTCGGTGCCGGCCCGCTGGGCGTGAAGGTGGCGCGTGCACTGACCGCGAGCGAAGACGAGGGCATCGACTTCATCGGTTATTTCGATGACCGCGCCGACGCTCGCGTCGACGGGCTGGCCATGGAGCAGGTGCTGGGCGGGCTCAAAGACGTGGCCGACTGCATTCGCCGCCAGTCGATCCGCGAGGTTTTCATCACCTTGCCGCTCGGCTCGCAGCCGCGCATCGTCGAGCTGCTGGAGCAGATGCAAGACACCACCGCGTCGCTTTTCTTCGTGCCCGATGTGTTCGGTATCAGCATCATCCAGGGCCGGCTGCAAGACATGAACGGCCTGCCGGTGGTGGGCATTTGCGAAACACCGTTCACTGGCACCAACGAGCTCGTCAAGCGTGTCAGCGACGTGGTGCTCGCGTCCATCATCCTGGTGCTGATCTCGCCGGCGCTGCTGGCCATCGCCATCGGCGTCAAGATGAGCTCGCCCGGCCCGGTGATCTTCAGGCAACGCCGCACCGGGCTCGATGGTGAAGACATCACCGTCTACAAATTCCGCTCGATGACCTCGCAAGACAACGGCACGGTGGTCAAGCAGGCGACCAAGGGCGATGCACGCATCACCCCCTTTGGCGCGTTCATCCGCCGCACCTCGCTCGACGAACTGCCGCAGTTCTTCAACGTGCTGCAAGGCCGCATGAGCATCGTCGGGCCACGCCCGCACGCCGTGGCGCACAACGAGGAATACCGCCGCATCGTCAAGGCCTACATGGTGCGGCACAAGGTCAAGCCCGGCATCACCGGTTGGGCCCAGGTGAATGGGCAACGCGGCGAGACCGATACCGTCGCCAAGATGCAGGCACGGGTCGAATACGACCTCGAATACCTGCGCAACTGGTCGCTCGGGCTCGACCTGCAGATCATTGTGCGTACCATCCGCCTGGTCTTCTTCGATCGCAACGCCTACTGAGCAGGCTCCCGCCTCCGCCGGGCGAACATCCGACGCCACTTTGCAGGTCTTCGCATGCCACATTGCCCCACTCATCACCGTCTTCCCACGCTGCAGTTGCTGGCCTCGGGCTGTTTGCTTGCAGCGGCCACCTGCGCCACGGCGCAAGAAGAAGCATCGCCCTATTACGTCGGTGTGAGCCAGGCGTTCACTCACGAGTCGAACCTGCGCCGCACGGCAACCAATGAAATCAGTGAAACGATTTCGAGCACCGGCGTTCTCGCCGGGGTCAACCAGCGCTTCGGCCGGCAGCGGCTGCGGGCCGACGCATCGGCACAGACCAACCGCTACCGCACCGACAGCACCCTCGACAACAAGAGCTACGGCCTGGCTGCCGAGCTGAATTGGGAAACCGTCGAGTTTCTCTCGGGCACGGTGAGATACAACACCCGCAATAGCCTCACCAACTTTGCCCGCGACACCGGCGACACCATCATCAGCGACCTCACCACCGACGAAGCCGCCGCGACCGTGCGGTATGGGGTCACGTCTTACCTGGCGCTGGATGCCGGTTTCACCCACCGCAAGCTCAAGTACGACAACCCGGAGCTGTCGGATCGCAACTTTTCACAAGACACCGTGAACGCGGGCGTGAACTGGATCGTGGGCGCCAAACTGACCCTCGGAGTCGCGCTTCGGTCCACCAAAGGTGACACACCCGAGTACCGCGTCACACCTGATGCCTCACCCGCGAACGACGAGCTGAAGCGGCGCGACGTCGACCTGCTGGCCACCTGGGTTCCCTCCGGTTTCAGCACCTTCAACGTGCGCGTGAGTTCGACCAAGGAGACGCGCTCGCTCGCCACCACCGGCGAGCTGTCCGAAACCACGGGTTTGATCAGCTGGGCTTACCAGCCCACGGGAAGGTTGAACTTCACCACCTCCCTGAGCCGCGACACCGGTGCCGAAACCACCTTCGCGGCCTCGTCGGCCGCCGGCCCGAGAACCGAGGCGGTCGACAACAACCGCCTGAGCAACACCCTGAGTCTGGAAACGCGTTACTCGCTGACAGGCAAGAGCGCGCTCAATGCCAGCCTGCGCCATCGCAGCGGCACCCAGAGCGATTCCAGGAAGGAAACGCTCAAGACCTACCTGCTGGGCGGAACCTACAACGCCACACGCAACATCACGCTCGCCTGCAGCGTCACACGCGAATCCCGCGACGTCGAGAGCAATCCGGCCTACAGGACGACTATCACCGGGTGTTCAGGCGAACTGTCCCTGCGATGAGGGGAGCCGCAGCCAGCCGTCACATCGGGCTGGCACACTGAATGCTCCTCTCTGACCGTGCCCACTTCCCTTTGTCTACTCCCATGTCTCACATCGCGGTTCAACCAGTCATCATGGCCGGCGGCAGCGGCACACGCTTGTGGCCCTTGTCACGCGCCCAATACCCGAAGCAGTTCCTCGTGCTGCAGGGCAACCTCAGCCTGTTCCAGCAGGCCGGCTCGCGGCTGGCGGCGCTGGCCAGCGAAGGCCTGACCGTTTCGCCACCCAGCGTGGTGGGCAACGAAGAGCACCGCTTTTTGATCCTGGACCAGCTGCGTGAACTGGCCTTGCCTCCCGCGACGGTGCTGCTCGAGCCGATGGGCCGCAACACGGCCTTGGCCATGACGCTGGCCGCGCTTCACGCCTGCGCGGGCGGCGCCGACCCGGTCTTGGTGGTCACCCCCGCCGACCAGACCGTCACCGACGAGCACGCCTTCACCGATGCGCTGCGCCAGGCCGTGCGCGAAGCGGCAGCAGGCGCGTTCGTGATCCTCGGCGTCACCCCCGACCGGCCCGAAACCGGCTTTGGCTACATCCGCGCGAGTGCCGCCTCGGGCGACTCGCAAGCGCTCAACGTGGCCCAGTTCGTCGAGAAGCCCGACGCCGCCACCGCCCAGCGCTACGTCGACGAAGGCAGCTACTACTGGAACAGTGGCATGTTCGTGGTGCGCGCGTCGGTGTGGCTCAAGGCGCTGGAGCGCTTCCGCCCCGACATCGCCGCCGCCACACGCAGCGCCTGGGCCGCCCACACCGTCGACGCCAGCTTCGTGCGCCCCGGTAAGGCCGAGTTTGCGGCCATCCCGAGCGAGTCGGTCGACTACGCGGTGATCGAGAAGTGCCCGGGCTCCAGCGACTTCGCCATTCGCATGGTGCCGCTGTCGGCCGGTTGGTCCGACCTCGGCGCCTGGGACGCGGTCTGGCAAGTGAGCGACAAAGATGCCGATGGCAACGCCTCGGTCGGCGACGCCATCGTGCGCGACAGCCACGACACGCTCGTGCACGCGACCAGCCGCCTGGTCGGTGTGGTCGGTCTCGACAACGTGATCGTTGTCGAAACTCCCGATGCCGTGCTGGTGGCCGACCGCAGCCGCAGCCAAGACGTCAAACACATCGTCGGCCAGCTGCAAAGCGCTGGCCGCAGCGAGCACACCTTGCACCGCCAGGTGCACCGCCCCTGGGGTTGGTACGACAGCATCGACTCCGGCCCTCGCTTCCAGGTGAAACGCATCATGGTCAAGCCGGGCGCGAGCCTGAGCCTGCAAATGCACCACCACCGCGCCGAGCACTGGATCGTGGTGTCCGGAACGGCCGAAGTGACCAACGGCGACAAGGTCATCTTGCTCACCGAGAACCAGAGCACCTACATCCCGCTGGGCCAGACCCACCGCCTGGCCAACCCCGGCAAGGTGCCCCTCGAAATCATCGAGGTGCAGTCGGGCAGCTACCTCGGCGAAGACGACATCGTGCGCTTCGTCGACACCTACGGACGCAGCTAGACCCACTCATGGACAAGAACGCCAAGATTTACGTGGCCGGCCACCGCGGCATGGTCGGCAGCGCCCTCGTGCGGCGCCTGAAGGCCGGCGGTTATGCCAACGTGCTGACCCGCACCCACGCCGAACTCGACCTGCTCGACCAGAAGGCGGTGCATGCTTTTCTGGCAGCCGAGAAGCCCGACTACAGCTTCATCGCGGCGGCCAAGGTGGGTGGCATCCAGGCCAACAACGTCTACCGCGCCGACTTCCTGTACCAGAACCTGATGATCGAGGCCAACCTCATCCACGGCGCGCACGTGGCCGGGGTGCAACGCATGATGTTCCTCGGCTCCAGCTGCATCTACCCGCGCGACTGCCCGCAGCCCATCAAGGAAGACTATTTGCTGACCGGCCCGCTGGAGCAGACCAACGAGCCCTACGCCATCGCCAAGATCGCCGGCATCAAGCTCTGCGAGACCTACAACGCCCAGCACGGCCGCCAGTACGTGAGCGTGATGCCCACCAACCTGTACGGCCCCAACGACAACTACGACCTCAACAACAGCCACGTGCTGCCCGCCCTGCTGCGCAAGGCCCACGATGCGCGCGAGCGCGGTGACGCCGAGTACGTGGTGTGGGGCAGCGGCACTCCACGGCGCGAGTTTTTGTACGTCGATGACCTGGCCGACGCCTGCGTGCACCTGGCCGAGCACGATTACAGCGGCCCCTTGGTCAACATCGGCACCGGTGTCGACGTGACCATCCGCGAGTTGGCCGCGTCAGTGATGGAGGTGGTTGGCTTCAAGGGCCGCATCGTCTTCGACAGCAGCAAGCCCGACGGCACGCCCCGCAAGCTGATGGACGTGAGCCGTCTGGCAGGCCTCGGCTGGCGCGCCCGCACCAGCCTGCAAGACGGCCTTCGCTTGACCTACGACACCGCGCCTTTCCGCGAAGCCGCGACACCCCAGATCTGATTCAAACCCGAGACGAACCATGCCCAGCAAAAAAGTAGCCCTGATCTCCGGCGTGACCGGCCAGGATGGCGCCTACCTCGCCGAGTTTCTTCTGAAGAAGGGCTACGAGGTGCACGGCATCAAGCGCCGCTCCAGCCTGTTCAACACCGACCGCATCGACCACCTCTATCAAGACCCTCACGTCGACAACAAGAGTTTCATCCTGCACTACGGTGACCTGACCGACAGCACCAACCTCATTCGCATCATCCAGCAGGTGCAGCCCGACGAGATCTACAACCTCGCGGCCATGAGCCACGTGGCGGTGAGCTTCGAGACACCCGAGTACACGGCCAATGCCGACGGCATCGGCACGCTGCGCATCCTGGAGGCCATCCGCATCCTGGGCCTGGAAAAGAAAACCCGCTTCTACCAGGCCAGCACCTCCGAGCTCTACGGCCTGGTGCAGGAGATCCCGCAAAAGGAGACCACGCCCTTCTACCCACGCAGCCCCTACGCCGTGGCCAAGATGTATGCGTACTGGATCACCGTCAACTACCGCGAGGCGTACGGCTTGTACGCCTGCAACGGCATCTTGTTCAACCACGAAAGCCCGCTGCGCGGCGAAACCTTCGTCACGCGCAAGATCACCCGCGCCGTGGCCCGCATTGCGCTCGGCCTGCAAGACTGCCTGTACCTCGGCAACATGAGCGCGCTGCGCGACTGGGGCCACGCACGCGACTACGTCGAGATGCAGTGGCTGATGCTGCAGCAAGACAAGCCCGACGACTTCGTCATCGCCACCGGCGTGCAGTACAGCGTGCGCCAGTTCGTCGAGTTCGCGGGCAAGGAACTCGGTGTCACCGTGAGCTTCAGTGGCGAAGGTGTCGACGAGATTGGCACCGTCACCCAGATCGAAGGCAACAAGGCCAAGTGCAAGGTGGGTGACGTGATCGTGCGCGTCGACCCGCGCTACTTCCGGCCCACCGAAGTGGAAACCTTGCTAGGCGACCCGAGCAAGGCCAAGCAGAAGCTCGGCTGGTCGCCCAAGACCACGCTGCAAGAGCTGGTGAGGGAGATGGTCGAGAGCGACTACAACGCCGCCCGACGCGACAGCCTGGTCAAGATGGCCGGTTTCCAGGCCTACGACTACCACGAGTAAGGCAGGCGCCGCCGCGATGCTGCGCCCCGCGCTGTTTCTCGACCGCGACGGCGTGATCAACATCGATCACGCCTACGTGCACCGCCGCGAAGACTTCGACTTCGTCGAAGGCATCTTCGACTTGTGCCGCCTGGCGCACGAGCGCGGCTACCTGATCTTCGTCGTCACCAACCAGGCGGGCATCGGGCGCGGCAAGTACACCGAACAAGACTTCCATGCCCTCACCGACTGGATGTGCGAGGTTTTCCGGGCCGAGGGCGCGCCCATCACCCGGGTCTACTTCTGCCCTTTTCACGCGGAGCACGGGGTCGGAGCCTACAAGCTCGACTCGCCGTTTCGCAAACCCAACCCCGGGATGATCCTGCAGGCGGAACAAGAGTTTGGTGTCGACCTGGCGGCCTCGGTTCTGGTGGGCGACACCGAAACCGACATCCAGGCCGGCGTACGGGCGGGCATTGGGCGCAACCTGCTGTTTCGCCCGGTCGGGCACAAGGCTGCAGGGGACACGATCGCACACGCCGTGGTCACCACTCACCACGAGGTGGTCCCGCACCTGACCTGACCCCGCCGCGAGCTGTCGCCCGAGACGCTTCGCACTGTCGCGTCGAACTACCGCGTCGCAACGGCCTTGCGGCAGGTGTAGATCACATAGTTGCCGAGGTAAGCCGACAGCCGCGGATGGTTGATGTCCAGCCAGCGGATCGTCTTCCACGCAAGACGGCCGAGACCACGGTATTCAGTGACGCCCTGGTTGAACTGATTCGAGGGCAGCGCGTAGCTCACGGCCGACACCTCGCCACCGCGCTGCAAGCGCCGCCGCATCCAGCCGATCGGCATCGGTTGGTAGGGAATCGGAGACTTCGACTTCAGGCGATTGAGCAGGCGGCCCAAGAGTGGCGTGTCGGCCAACACGCGGCGCGCCAGGCGAATAGGGAAGAGAAGCGGGCGCGGGTTGGCGGCGACGATGACCACCACGCCCCCTGGCCGCACGACCCGCAGAAACTCGGCCAGCGCCGCTTCCTGGGCTTTGGGATCTTCGATGTGGTAGATCATGTGCGCGGTGTAGACCGCGTCGAACTGCCCCTCCTGGAAGGGCAGCTTGCAGACATCGGCGGCGCGAAATTCGTGCGGGATGCTGACATGGGCAAGGGACGCCCGCGCCATGTCGAGCCCCACCTCCGAGAAGTCAACGCCGGTGTAGCGGGAGCACAGGGCGACCACCTGCTGGTCCGGGTTGCCGCCACAGCCGCACTCCAACAGGTTCGGCAGCCCGCCGGCGCTCAAGAGCGACGTGCGCACACGATCCATGTGAAGTTTGTAGAGCTCAACCCGTATCGGGCCATCTTCTTTGGTGCCGAAGAGCTTGCGATCAACCGACTCGCCGCCCTCTTCCTTCCAGCCCTTCTCCTCGTAGAAGCGTTTGGTTCTTTCCGTTCCGGTCAGCTTGTCCATGGCTTTGCCTCGGTGTGAAGGGGGAACGAAGAACGCGCGGCTGTCAGGCCTTCAACTTGTCGGCGTAACCCTTGGGGTAACGCTGGTGCCAGGCCCAGGCGGTTTCCACCGTGCGCTTGATGTCGTAGAACTCGGGCTTCCAGCCCAGCTGCGTCTTGAGCTTGGTCGGGTCAGCGACCAGGGCCGGCGCATCGCCAGAGCGTCGGGCGGTGATTTCCAGCGGAATCTTGCGGCCGGTCACTTCCTCGCAGGCGCGGTGCACTTCCTTCACCGATTGACCGTTACCGGTGCCGATGTTGAACACCTCGGCTGTCGTCGGCGTGGTCGCCGTGATGGCGAGCATGTGCGCCTGTGCCAGGTCATCGGTGTGCACGTAGTCGCGGATGCAGGTGCCGTCGGGCGTGGGGTAGTCGTCGCCGTAGAGCATGAGCTTGTCGCGCTGGCCGAGCGCCACTTGCAGCAGCAGAGGGATCAGGTGTGTCTCGGGTTCGTGGGCCTCGCCGAACTCGCCGTCGCGGTCGGCGCCCGAGGCGTTGAAGTAACGCAGGATGGTGAACCCCAGGCCATAGGCATGCGCGAAGTCGCGGATCATCCACTCGACGGCGAGCTTGGTGCGTGCATACGGGCTGCACGGGATCTGCGCTGCCGTCTCGTTCATCGGCACGACCGGGTTGTCGCCGTAGGTCGCACAGGTGCTTGAGAAGAGCATGCGCTGGATACCCGACTGGCGCATCGCGCGCAGAAGGCTCAGCGTGCCGGCGATGTTGTTGTTGTAGTGGTGGTCAGGGTTCGTGACTGACTCACCCACGTAGGTGGCGGCGGCGAAGTGCATCACCGCCTCGCTGCCATGCTCCTTCATCACGCGCGCGAGTGCGGCCGTGTCGGCAATGTCGCCCTTGACCAGCCTGCCCGCGGGCACAGCGGCCTCATAGCCTTCGGAGAGGTTGTCGAACGCGATCGCATCGTGGCCTTCGGCGAGCAGCTTGCGCAGGCAGGCGCTGCCCACATAGCCTGCTCCGCCAGTGACGAGCACTTTCATGGTGTGTATCCCTTCAGTCAGTTGAATCGGTGGGCGAAGACATCTGGCGCAGCAAGACGCGCGCCTTCGAGAGCTTCGAGGTTGCCAATGTCGCGGTGATACCCACCGTGAACGTGGCCCTGCATGCGGCCGACGAACTGCGGCAGCACGTGAAATCCCAGGTCGAAGGCCTGCAGGTCGGCCATTTCACGCCAGGCCTCGGCCGTCACAGCGTACACACCGGCGTTGGCCAGGTCGGAGCGAGGCTCGGCAGGTTTTTCCACGAAATCGATCACACGGCCACTGGGGTCGAGCTCGGCAATGCCGCAGGCGCGCGGGTTTGGTGCGTGGAACAGCAGCATGGTCATGGGCAAGCCGTGCGCACGGTGCGCGCGCATGAAGGCGCCCACATCGAGATCAGACAGGTTGTCGGCGTAGATGATGAGCACGTCGTCAGCATCGTCGGCCCAGACGCGGTTGTGTGACAGCGTGCCGGCCGACCCCAGCAGCACCGGCTCGTAGGCCTCGGCGGCATGGAAGCCCTGGCGCGACTTTTCATCCAGGAACGCGCGTACCGCATCGGGCAGGTGGTGGTTGTTGACCAGGACGTCGCGGATGCCGGCGTCCCGCAGCGCATCAAACCAGTAGTCGAGCAAAGGCTTGCCAGCGATCTCGACCAGGCACTTGGGCACCGTCTCGGTCAGGGGCCGCAGCCGCGTGCCCAGCCCGCCGGCGAGCAGCAGCGCCTTGGTTCGGCGGGGCGCGGCTTCGCTCACGCCTTGTTGACCGAGCGCACCACGTTGAGCGCGGCCATCTGTTGGTTGCAATAGTCGAGGATCTGCGCGGCGTTGTCGGCCGTCGAGAGCCAGCCCTTGTAGGCCTCGACACTCTCATGCACAGTGCGGGTCGGTTTCCAGCCGAGGTTTTTCAGCTTGCTCACGTCAGAGCAGATGTGGCGTGTGTCGCCGAAGCGGAACTTGCCGCAAGGCTGGGCCTGGTAACCCTTGGCCCCAAACACATCGGCCACCACCGTGGCGAAAGACGCCACCGTGTGCGGGATGTCGCCACCCACGTTGAACATCTCGTAGTTGGCGCGCTCGTCGCGTAGCACGAGCAGGTTGGCGTCGACCACGTCTTGCACGTTGACGAAATCGCGGATCTGCTGGCCGTCTTCGTAGATCATCGGCTCGCGGCCGAGGTGGAAGCTCAAGCTGAACACGCGGCAGGCGCCGCTGTAAGCGTTGTAGAAGCTCTGGCGCGGGCCCTGCACGATGGAGTAGCGCATGGCCACGCTCGGAATGCCGTAACGCTTGCCCAGCGACAGCGCCACACGCTCTTCGGCGATCTTGGACAGGCCGTACTGGTTCTGCGGGTTGGCCACGGTCTCGTTGGTGCGTTGCCATTGCAAGGGGCCGGTGAACCCCGTCGAGGCTTGCACGTCCCACAGCCCGCGCTCCAGCTGTTCGGTCGGGCGGATGTCGGGCAGCACCGGCTTGCCATTGGCATCGAGGTACAGGCCTTCGCCCAGGGCCGCCTGGCTCGAGGCCACGATCACCTTCTTCACCGGTAGCTGCTCGCGCACGATGAGCTCATAGATCAGCGCGGTACTGGTGACGTTGACGTCGAAGAAGCGGCTGAAGGTCGGCAGGTAGTCTTGAAACGCAGCCAGGTGGTAGACGTAATCGCAGCCGCGCAGCGCGTCGAGCAGCACCGTCGCGTCGCGCACGTCACCGCGGATGAACTCGATGCGCGAATCCAGGTACGCCGGCAGGGCGTGGCCCGGGTGCACCGGCTCTTCGAGCGAATCGAGCACGCGCACTTGGTAGCCATCGCGCAGCAGCGCGTCGGCGGTGTGGGAGCCGATGAAACCGGCTCCACCGGTGATGAGCACTCTCACGGGGTCGTCCTTCAGATTACTGGTTGTGCAGCAAACGCTGATGGTCGCTGATGAAGATGACACGCCCACCACGGCGGTCTATGTCGAGCGTGAGCTCACGCGGGTGGCCGAGAGCCTCGCGGATCATGTTGTGGCGCTCTTTCGGTGCTACCAGCAGCAGGAAGCCGCCACCACCCGCGCCGAGCAACTTGCCGCCCTGGGCACCCAGCTTGCGAGCTTGTTCGTACCAGGCGTCGACACGCTCCATGCTGATGCCGAAGCCCAGCGAGCGTTTCAGCTCCCAGCCGTGGTGCAGCAGCTTCGCAAACTCATCCAGGCCGTTGGTGCCGGTGATCGCCACGCGCATCTCCTGCGCCAGGTCGCGCATCTGGCGCAGCACCGGCATGCGGTCCTTGGTGCCTTCGCTCTGGCGCTTCAAGATGCCGTCGGCGTCACGCTGCTGCTCGGTGTAGAGCAGCATCATGCGGCTCGACAGTTCTTGCATCGTCTCGCGCGGTGCGGGCACCGGCTCCACGTCGACCGTGTCGTCGGAGTTGAAGCGGATGTAGTTCAGGCCACCGAAGGCGGCAGCGTATTGGTCTTGTTTGCCGATCGGCTTGCCGAGGATGTCGATCTCGATCTGGCAGGCCTGCTCGGCGACGTTTTTCGCGCTGATGATCTGGCCTTTGTAGGCGTAGAGCGCCTGCAGCACGCCAACGGTCAACGAGCTCGACGAGCCCATGCCGGTGCCCGAAGGCACGTCGCCCACGGTGGTGATTTCGATGTGGCGGCCGAGGCCGGTGATCTTGAGCGCCTCGCGCACCAGCTCGTGCTGGATGTCGTTCACCGAGTCGGCAATCTCGACCTTGGTGTAAGCCACGCGGGTGGTCTTGTCGAAACGCGGGCTGACCGTCACGTACATGTGCTTGTCGATGGCCATCGACAACACCGCACCGAATTCCTGGCGATAGAAAGCCGGCAGGTCGGTGCCGCCGCCGGCAAAGCTCACGCGGTACGGGGTTTGCGAAATGATCATGAGGTCACCGTGCTTTGTTGTGCTTGCGAGCCGGTGGCACGCTGGCCCGGCGCGGCCTTCGCCAGGCTCTGTCGAAACTTGTCGATCAGGGGCTCGAGGCAGTTGTTGAGGTCGAAGGTCTGCTTGAGAAGGCGCTGGCCGCCTTCAGACAAACGTGCCGCCAGTGCTGCGTCGTGCTTCAGGCGCGACATGGCGTCGGCGAGCTGGGCCGGGTTGTTGGGCTCGACCAGCAAGCCGGTCTCGTCGTGGTGGATAAGGTCGGGGATGCCGACCAGCCGCGTGCTGATCGCCGGCAGACCGCTGGCCATGGCTTCCATGATCATTTGCGGCAGCCCGTCCACGTCGCCATCGGCGGCCCAGACGCAGGGCAACACATAGACGTCACCTTCGTGCATGAAGTCGACGATCTTTTCCTGCAGCAGTGCCTTGCCGGTAACGGTGATGCGGTTGCCGAGATTCAAGCGCGCGATCTGCGCCTTCAGCTCGGCTTCGAGCGGGCCGCTGCCACCGATCACGCAGTCGAAACGCTCGCCACGGTCGGCCAACAGCTTGCAGGCGTCGATCAGGTCGCTGAAGCCCTTCTTCTCGACCAGGCGGCCCGACGAAAGGATGCGGTAAGGCCGCAGGGCATCACGTTTGCCGGACGCCGGCGGGTAGAACCACGACAGGTCGATGCCGCAGTACGCAATCACCAGCTGTTCGGGCCGCGCACCGTGCTCCAGATAGAAGTCGCGGTGAAAGGTGGAGATGCAGATGATGAAGTTGGCGCGCTCGATCTTGTCGAGCAAGGCCGAGCGGTTGCGAAACAGGTCGGTCGCGTGGCCAGTGAAGCTGAACGGTGCATCGAGCAACCAGGCGCCATACATCGCGATCGTGCCGCAGGAGTTGATCCATTGCGAATGGATCTGCGACACCGCCCGGCCGCTGCGCTGCAGCCCGGTCGCCCAATGACAGGCCACCACCAGGTGGGCGATGCCAGCCAGACGGGCGCGGATGTGTTCGCGGCGGCCGAAGAAGGCGTTCCACAGCGTCGCAAAGAAGCGCCCGCGAAAACGAAACGGTGCCACCAGCAGCGAGAGGAACATCGCCACCCACGGCAGCGGGTACATCAACTCGGTGCGGCGGTTCATCTCCACCGCCCAGGGCGAGTCGTGCAGCAGCTTGTCGGGCGCGCGCATCGCATGCAGCGCCACCGGCAACCCGGCGGCTTCGACCCGGCTCAGCTCGTTGGCCACCCAGGCATTGCCGATGCCGTTTTGCGTGACGTAATGGATCATCGTGCGGCGCCTGCTGCGACGGCTGCGCAGCCCGTCACTTGCGCTGCTTGAGGTAGAACGCGAGGATCGAACCGGCGGCCATGTGCATGTCTTCGATCACGCCGTATTGGTCGCTCTCGACGTGGAAACACACGTCGACCATCTTGCGCAGCTTGCCACCGGTGAAGCCGGTCATGCCCACGGTGGTGGCGCCCACGCTCTCGGCGTATTCGGCGGCCTTGATGACGCTGGGCGAGTTGCCCGAGCCCGAGATGATGACGACCAGGTCGCCCTTGTTGCACAGGTTGCGCAGCTGGCGCGAGAAGATCTCGTCGTAGCCGAGGTCGTTGCCTACGGCGGTCATGAAGGCGGTGTTGTCGTTGAGGGAGATGCAGCGGATCAGCGGCTGACCCACACGCTCGGCGGTCTTCGACCAGTCGGTCGCGATGTGCGACGAGGTGGCCGCCGAGCCGCCATTGCCCATCACGAAAATCTGCTTTCCCTTTTTCTCGACGGCTTCGATCAGCTTGGCGATCTTTTCTAGCGCGGCGAAGTCGAACTGCGCCCACTGTTCAAGCTCACGATCGCGGTACCACTCGCCGAAGGCACGTACCGACAGGCCGCCAGGGCCGGTGCCCGTCATGTTCGACGCGGCGAGGCCCGGTGTCTTCTTCTCTTGAATCTTCGGGGCCTTGGCTTGCTTGCTCATGGGGATCTTTCTGCGCATCAAAACGTGAATCGGAGACGTCGGAAGATTGTATTGGGGTGACGGGTGAAAGCCCTCCCCCCAGCTTGTCGCCGAACCCCCCAACTAAGGTGGGGTGTGCCAGCACAAACGAGACAAAGCGCACGCCTTGGCGCGGCGCGGTCTCAGCGCGCGAAGCGCGCGAAAAGGTCGGCCTGCGCGGCAAGCCAGACCGGGTCGAAGTGGCTCTCGTCGATGAAGATCGGGCGCTGCAAGGCGGTGTCATGAACACGACACGAGGCGCTGTCACAGAGCCTGTCGCGCACACTGATGCGATGAAAACCGGGGGTGTCGCGGAAGGCATCGAACACCGGCTCCAGCCACAGGTTCTGTGCGATCACGCTGGGCATCGGCACCGACAAATGCACCTTGCCATACCAGAACAACTCGCGCGCGATGCGCTCGGGCACACGAAAGCGCGACTCCGGCGAACCGTCGACCATCACCACGGTCTTGCCCGCTTTCAGCGCTGCACCGATCGCCAATTTGAGCTCGCTCACGATCAAGGCCTGCTTGGCAGCGAGCGTTGGCGGTGCGATGCAGCGCGCACCCTCGCCCGCCTGATGGCAATAAGGCGCGCCCTGCAGGCCGACGGTGGGCCAGCGGGCCGACACGACCACGGTGCCGTAGTCGCTCGACATGGCCTTGCGCCAGGCGATGGCCGCGTAGTCTTTGCAGACGTAGCCCGGTTGTGTACGTTCGAATTGAGGCACGGGCGGGCATTCGGCGGCGGTGAAAAAGTCAACCGATCCGGGGCTGTGCCGCACGAACCACGCGTAGAGGTGCTCGCCATGCGAGTCGCCAATCACCAGGGTGCGGGCAGGGTCGGGCTTGCGAACGGTACAGGTCTTCAGCTCGGCCACCGGCTTCTTGTAGTTGCCGCATTCTTCCGGGAAGTAGAGCGGCTTGATCGAGGCCCAATAACCCCGATAGAAGTCGGGCTGGCCCTGCAGGCGGAATGCGAGCCCCTCGGTCGCCGCCGCGCCGGCCACCACGCCACCCGCCAGCA
>JACMKJ010000024.1 GCA_014380155.1 Rhizobacter sp.
ACTGGCGACCAGGCTTGCGATCAAGAGCTTGGCCGCCGTGACGTTGCACAACAAGCGGTGCTGCCGCGCGGGGTCATCGGCCGCCTGAGACACCTCGCGGATGCCCAGCCAGTCGAAGCCAAACTCGATGATCACGCCCAGGAAGGCGGCGAGCGCGGTGTAGAAGGAGACGATGCCGAAGTCGTGCAGGCCCAGAACACGGCCGCACACGATGGCAAAAACCAGGGGGAATGCAAAGTTGGCCAGGTGGGTCAAGGCCAACTCGGCCAGCTTGCGCAGGGTGTCTTTCACGGGGCCTTGGACGGTGAGCACGGAACTCAGCAAGTTCCGAGCCGTTGAGAGCCGAGGCCACGCCCGGCCAAGCTCACTGAGGGCGGCCATGATAACGACGGCGCCCTCTAAGAGTGCAGCTTGTGATCGTTTGAAAGCAACGTTGCAGGCGTGAACTTTGGGCACGTGCCAAGCAACGCAACGGCCGACAATTCGGCACCTGCTCGCCAAGAGCATCCAAAAGAACCGAGGGAGATCCGATGAACCATTCGCGGACTTTTGCCGCACTGTGCATGGGTGCAGCCATCGCGTTGCAATCGGCATGTGGTGGCGCCGACGTGGAGACCTCGCACGCAGGCACCTCAGACATACCCGCCCCGGCTCCATCGCCAATCCCTGCCCCTGCCCCCGCGCCGACACCCACCGAGGCACCGACCCGTGTGGCCATCACCGACTTCGGTGCGGTGTGCGACGGCAGGTTCGACAACACCAGCGCCATCGCACGCGCCATCTCGGCCGCCAAGCGCCTGGGGCACACGGTGCTCGTTCCAGCCGGTGTCTGCGCCTATGGCGACGTGATACGCCTTGACGGTGTCAAGCTCACCGGCACCGGCGACAGCTCGGTGCTGCATGCGCTCAACCCGAACCGCGAGGCCATCTTCCTGTCGGGCGACGGCGCGGCGGTGAGCCGGGTCAGGCTCGCGGGCGCGCGCTCCAGCGTTCGGCAGGCCGCATGGGAGGCCACACGCATCACCGCCTTCGGCGCCACCAACTTCTTGATCGACAACGTCACCATCGACGGCTCGGCCGCCGCCGGCATCCAGACCGCCCGCGCGGCCAGCAACGGCCGCATCACCAACAGCCGCATCCGCGACACGCTGTCCGACTCGATCCACATCACCGACCGGGCCAGCCACATCACCATCACCAACAACCGGATCGAAAACTCGGGCGACGACGGCATTGCGGTGGTCAGCTACCGCAACGACGGCGGCGTGGTGGCTCACGTGACCGCGCGCGACAACGTGGTGCTCAACAACCGCTGGGGTCGCCAGATGAGCGTGGTCGGTGGCAACCAGGTGCTCTACGAAAACAACCGGCTCGACAACAACCTCGCTGCGGCGGCCTGCCTTTACGTGGCCCAAGAGGCAGGCTATTCCACCTATGGCTCCAGCGAGGTGGTGCTCAGGCGCAACAGCCTCAGCCGCTGTGGCGGCAGCAGCACCGGGCACGGCGCCGTCATGCTCTACAGCGATGGCCAGGAAGCCAACAACTCGATCACCATCGTGCGCAACGACATCGCGCAAAGCCAGCGCGGCATCCGGATCTTCAGCCCGATGAACACGCGCGTCACGGTCGACAGCAACCGCGTGGCCGGGGCCACCACGCCATTTGACATCGTCACGCCGGGCGTGAGCTTCACGCCTTACACCAGCGGGCCGGTCGGCTACGAGGCGCCCTGAGCCAGACGCGAGCCCGCCCCGACCATCAGCGACAGCAGGTGGCAGATGCCTTCGATTTCTTGCAGGTTGACGCCGGTGCCGGTCGGCAAGACGAGCAGCTTCTCTGCCAGCGCCTCGGTGCGCTCCAGCTGTAGCGGGAGGCCTGCGTTGAGCGTGCGGTAGGGCTCCATGCGGTGGCAGCCGGGCCAGAAGTACTTGCGCGCCATCACGTTCTCTGCCTGCAGGGCGCGCAAGATGTCATCACGCGACGGGCCACCGGGTGGTGGCGTGTATTCGAGCACCACGTACTGCAGGTTGTTGCGCTCCAGCGGGGCCCAATCGCGCAGCAACACGCCGGGCACATGCGCCAGGTGTCGCTGGTAGGTCTGGTGGTTCAAGCGGTTGACGGCTAGGAACTCGTCGATGGTGCGCATCGACGCCAGGCCCATGGCCGCCGAGATCTCGCTCATCTTGCCGTTGGTGCCCACATAAGACACCTCGTCGACACCGGTGATGCCAAAGTTGACCATCGCGCGCAGGCGGCGTGCGAGCTCGTCGTCGTTGGTGGTGATCGCCCCACCCTCGAAGGTGTTGAAAAACTTCGTCGCGTGAAAGCTGAACACCTCGGCCCGGCCAAAGCCGCCAATCATCTGCCCGCCATGGGTGCAGCCAAAGGCATGGGCCGCGTCGAATAGCAGCTGCAGGCCATGCTCGTCGGCAATCTCCTGCAAGGCCTCGACCGGGCAGGCGCGCCCCCACAGGTGCACGCCGATGATGCCGGTGGTGCGCTCGGTGATGAGTCGCCTGACCGCTTGCGGGTCAAGCAGGTGTGACGCCTCATCGACATCGCAGAACACCGGCTTGATCTGCTGCCACTGCAGGGCGTGGGCCGTGGCCACGAAGGTCATCGACGGCACGATGACTTCGCCGTGCAGAGGCATGGCGCGAATGGCGATCTCCAGGCCCACGGTGGCGCTCGACACGGCGATGCAGTGCTTGACACCCAGGTACTGGCTCAGCGATGCCTCCAACTCGCGCACGCACTCGCCATGGTTGGTGTACCACTTCGAATCCAGGATGCGCTCGACCCGCTGCATGAAGTAGGCACGGTCACCCGGGTTGGGCTGGCCGACATGCAGCTTGTGGGAGAAGGCAGGCGGCGAGCCCAACACCGCCAGCTCGTCGACGCTGTGCTTCATCGGATGAGGCCGCGTGAAGCTGCCCCCGGCCGCACCTACTGCAAGGTCGCGCTTCATGCTGAACTCGGCGCTCCGGTGGCGCTGCGGTGCAACTGCGCAAGCCTCAGCGCCAGCGAACGCGGCAGCAGCACCACACCGGCCATCCAGATCGACAGGATCAGTTTCATGCCGAACCCGATCATGGGCCAGCGCCAGACCGATTGAAACGCCAGGCGCAGCAGCTTGCCCGAGGGCTGAGGAGAAGCGCTTTCGCCAACGACCTGGTCGCCGCCGAACCGCACACAGATCGCCGCAAGCCGCGCCTCCCAGGGGGCCAGCAGCTGCGGCACGCGTGGCCGCTGGTTGATGCGCGCCAAAGACTGCTCGACAAAGCGCTTGGTCGAGTCGGCCCGCTCGTACTCGGACCACAGGCCGGTCGGTGCGTTGTTCATCAACAGCGAGCCGTCGTCGGCCGGGCGATGCAGGCGGTAAGCCCCCAGGGGCTCGGGCAGCGTGACCACCTCGCCGTACGCGGGTGCGAGAAGAATGGGCACCGAATCCGCCGCGCGCTTCCACTGGGCTTCATCCATGGGCAACACCTGCTTCAGAAAACCGGCGCCATAGGCATTGCCCGAGCCGGGGGGCGAACCGTAGGTGCCGAACTCCCGCACCAGGGCCAGCGCCTGCTGGTCGTGCATGTGGTGCGGCACCTGCCTGCCGAGCGAGTGGCCGTCACGGTCGACCATCAAGAGCGGGAACTGCACCTTGCTGACCCCGGGGCGCCAGGCCGCCACGATGCGCGCGGCCGCTTCGGGGTAGAGCCAGTCGTCAGCATCGAGAAAGACCACGACCTCGCCGCTCGACTCGGCAAAACCTGCGTTGTAGGCCGAGCCCTGGCCACCGTTGGGTTTGACGATCAACTTGACGCGCTCGCCAAAAGCCTTGATCGCATCGACAGAGCCGTCAGTCGAGCCGTCGTCGACCACAATCACCTCGACGTCGGCGTGGGTTTGCGCGAGTGACGACTCGATGGCCTTGGCCAGGAAGGCGACGTAGTTGTAGTTGTCGATGACGATGCTGAGGCGCATGGGGTGGAGGAACCTTTGTATGAGCCGAATGGGCCATGTTCTTCAAGCAATATCGGTACCACGCGCTTTCCGTGAAAGTCTGCGCGATGACAATCGAGCCCCATGAAAACATCGTCCATCGAACCCTTTTTCGCCACGTTGCGAGCGGCCAACCCGCACCCCGTCACCGAACTCGAATACACCAACGCGTTTGAATTGCTGGCCGCCGTGCTGCTGTCAGCCCAGGCCACCGACATGGGAGTCAACAAGGCCACGCGCAGGCTATTTGCCGTGGCCAACACGCCGCAGAAAATGCTGGCGCTGGGTGTTGAACGGGTCAGCGACTTTATCAAGACCATTGGCTTGTATCGCAACAAGGCCAGGAACCTTGTCGAAACAAGCCGTATCCTGATCGAAGAGCATGGCGGCAAGGTGCCCCACAACCGCGAGGCGCTCGAAGCCCTGCCCGGTGTAGGCCGCAAGACGGCCAACGTGGTGCTCAACGTGGTGTTCGGCGAGCCGACGATGGCGGTCGATACACACATTTTTCGTGTGGGCAACCGCACCGGCCTCGCGCCGGGCAAGAACCCGCTTGAAGTGGAACTCGGCCTGCTCAAGCGGGTGCCGGCCGACTACCTGCAGCACGCGCACCACTGGCTGATCTTGCACGGGCGTTATGTGTGCCAGGCGCGCAGGCCGCTCTGTGAGCAGTGCAGCGTGGCGCGCTACTGCGATTCGGCGCCACCGGGCTTGATCGCCAAGTCGGCAGAGGCGGCGTAAGCCACGGCAGCGGGCCACTCGGTGGCCAGGGTGGGCACGGGCAAACCGGCCGACACACGCCGTGCGGCGTTGATCCAGCCGGCGTGAGACACCACGCAGCCGCCCTGCTGCCCCTGCTCGGACAAGAAGGCTTTGCACCGGCTCATCAGCTGAGCCACCGATTCGCCACCACCGGGGGCGTGGGTGGCGAAGTCTGCCGTCCACGCGCTCACCTCGGCCTCACCGATCACGCTCCAGGCCCGCCCGTCCCAATCGCCGAAATCGAGTTCGCTCAAGCGCAGGTCCACACGATGTTGCCAACCCCAGCACGCCAGAAAGCGCCCGACGTCGGCACTGCGTTGCAGCGGCGATGTCCACACCACACGAGGCAACGACTCACGCCGCGCACGCTGGCGAATGCGGTGCGCCAGGCGCTTGGCCTTGCGCCGGTCCACCGCCACCTCGGTGCGCCCGATGCAGCGACCCGCCACACCCACGGGCCGCGGGTGTCGCCAGACGATCAGAAGCGCAGCCATGCCAGGCACCCCAACAGCACCAGCAGCTCGCTCAGCTGTTGCGTGGCGCCCAGGGTGTCGCCCGTCATGCCGCCGAGCCGGTGCTTCAGCCAGGCTGCAGACACCGCGGCACACAGCAGGGCCAACACGATGCCGCCCAGCACCGCAGGCCACCAGGCCAGGTTCCAGGTCAGCAACAAGGCGCCCACCACCAGCACCCACCCCCAGGCCACGGCAAACCCCCCGCCTGAGATGCGCTGCGCCAAGGGCTTGGCCTTGGCGTGCGCCGGGTCGCCCGCATAAGGCAGCCAGCGAATCAACGCCACCGCCGCAGCGCGCGATGCCGTGTGCGCCAGGACCAGCGCGGCCAACACCCAGGGCAGCGGCAAGGCAGAGAGCGTCAGCGCCTTCAGGCCCAGCACGAGGAACAAGCCGACCGCGCCATAAGTGCCGATGCGCGAATCTTTCATGATTTCGAGCGCGCGCTCGCGGCTCACCACGCCACCCAAGGCGTCGCAGGTGTCTGCCAAGCCGTCTTCGTGGAAGGCGCCCGTCAACAGCACCGTGGCCGCCATCGAGAGCATCACGGCCACCGGCATCGGAAACAGCCACCAGGCCGCCCACAGCACTGCAGCGCCCACCCCGCCGACCAGCGCACCGACCGCGGGAAAGTGCCGCGCGCTCTGATGCAGCCACTCGGGCTGGTAACCCACCCAACGCGGCACCGGCAGCCGCGTGAAGAACTGCAAGGCGATGAAGAAGAGCCGCAGTTCGTGCAGGATCATGAGGGCTCGCGGTCCGACACGCCGGCCGCCTCAAAACTCGCCATGTCGTTCAGCACATTCACCGCGCTGACGAGCAGCGGCCACGCGAGCGCAGCGCCCGAGCCTTCACCCAGGCGCAGCGCCATGTCGAGCAGCGGCTGGGCAGCAAGGTGGCGGACCATCACGCCGTGGCCGCTCTCGGCCGAGCGATGCGACCAGACGCAATAGCCGAGCACGGCAGGCACCAGCTGCGACGCCACCAGCACGGCAGCGCCGGTGATGAACCCATCGACCACGATGGTGCGGCGCTCGCTGGCGGCCTGCAGCACCGCGCCCACCAAGCCCGCGATCTCGAAACCACCCATGGCCGCCAACACCTGCAGTGGGTCGCTCAAAGTGACGTGCCGTTGCATTACCTCGGACAACACCCCCAGCTTGTGCGCCAGGCCCGCGTCGTCGAGCCCGGTCCCGCGGCCGACGCAGAGCGACAGCTCGGTGCCGGTGAGCCGGGCCAGCAGCAAGGCGGCGGCCGAAGTGTTGCCGATGCCCATTTCACCGAGCAGCACCACGTTGCCGGGCAGTCCTTGAACCACCTCGCGGCCCATGGCGATGGCGCCGAGGCACTGCGCCTCGGTCATGGCCGGGCCTTGTGTGGCGTCGGCGGTGCCGGCGGCGATCTTGCGCACCAGCAGACCCGGGCGCGGTGCAAAGTCGTGGCGCACACCCGCGTCCACCACCGTCAGCGCCAACGCATGCTGGCGAGCCAGCACGCTGACCGCCGCACCCCCGGCGAGAAAGTTCTCGACCATCTGCCAGGTCACGTCGCTCGGGTAGGCCGACACGCCGCGCGCCGCCAGGCCGTGGTCGCCGGCGAAGACGATGAGTTGCGGCGCATCCCACCGAGGTGATTCGGTCTGCTGGATCAAGCCGACCTGCAAGGCCAGCGCCTCCAGGCGGCCCAGCGCGCCCAGCGGCTTGGTCTTGCGGTCGATTCGCTGCTGCAGGCGTTGTGCGAGAGCGGCGTCGTGCACATCGGGCACGGCAGGAAGTATCAAGGTCATGGGTTCAGCAGATTCAACAAAGAATCGCGTTCAAAGTGTTGATCGATGAAATCGGCCAGGCCGTCGAACACGGCATCGAGGCCACGCACTTCGGCGCCGAACAGCGCGCGCATCATCTCGGCCGACTCGAACAGGCCGTGCGCATACAGGCCCAGCACACTGCCCTGCTGCCAGCCGATGGCCGCACCTTCGTCATTGCGCAGCACGACCGGCACACCGCCGCACGACTCCGTGCGGCCATGGTGGATCTCGTAGCCGTTGAAGCTGAGGCCCGAGAGCGCCGACCACGGGCCTTTCAGTTCGCCCCACTGCGCGCCGGTTTCGCGCAGCTGCTTGGTGGGCTCGAAACGGGTGCTCAAGGGCAGCAGGCCGAGGCCCTGCGCGCTGCCATCGACACCGTGCGGGTCGAGCAGCGTCTCGCCCAGCATCTGCAGGCCACCGCACAAGCCGAGCACCGGCTTTGACGCGGCCGCGTGGCGCTTGATCGCCTCTTCCAGACCTTGCGCGCGCAGCCAGGCGAGGTCGCTGCTGGTGTGCTTGGAGCCGGGCAGGATGATCCAGTCGGCGCCTTCCAGCTCGGCTGGCGTGCGCGCCCATCGCAAAGCCACGCCGGGCAGGTTGCGCAGCGGCTGGAACTCGTCGAGATTGCTGATGCGGGGGCAGGCCACGATGGCGATCTGCAAGCCGGGCTGCTTGACCGGGCTGTCGCCGAACACGCCGTCTTCTTCAGGCAGGCCGTGGCCCCGCCACATGGGCAGCACGGCCAGCGTGGGCACGCCGGTCAGGCGCTCCAGCATCTGCGGGCCGGGAGCGAGCAGGCTCGCGTCGCCCCGAAACCGGTTGAGCACGAAGCCGCGGATCAGGCGCGCTTCGGCGGCGGGCAGCAGCTGGTGCGTGCCGTAGAGGTGGGCGAAGGCGCCGCCACGGTCGATGTCGGTGACCAGCAGGCAGGCCGCGTGGACTTCGAGGGCGGTGCGCATGTTGACGTAGTCGCTCGAATGCAGGTTGATCTCGGCCGGCGAGCCGGCGCCTTCGATCACCACCACGTCGTTCTCGCCCATCAGCCCGTGCAGGGCTTCGCGGCCGTAAGGCCACAGCGCTTCGCTGCGCTCACGCCAAGGCACTGCTGCCAGGTCCGCCCTCACCTCGCCCATCACCACCACCTGGCTGGCGGTGTCGCGCTCGGGCTTGAGCAGCACCGGGTTCATGCGCACTTCGGGCGTGCAGCGGGCGGCGAGCGCCTGAAAGTATTGCGCGCTGCCGATCTCGCCCAAACGGCCGCCGACACCCGGCACCACACGCGCGTTGTTGCTCATGTTCTGCGCCTTGAACGGCGCCACCTTCAGGCCGCGGCGCGCATACCAGCGACACAACGCCGTCGCGAGCCAGCTCTTGCCGGCTCCGCTGGTGGTGCCGAGCACCATCACGGCACGCGCCGTCATGCGTTCACTTTCAACCACGCGGCGCGCAAGGCCTGCTGCGCTTGCGGCGACTGCACGCTCAAGCGCAGGTGGCCGGGCAGGCCCATGTCGGTGGTGTCGCGCAGCTTCACGCCGTGCTCGCGCAGGCGGGGCAGGCATTGCGTGTCGACCCCTTGCGCCACGAAGAAGGGCGTGACGCTCTCGCCGCACAACCAGCCGAGCTCGGCACAACACACAAGTTGCTGGCGCTTCCATTCACGCAGCGTGGGCAGGCAGTCGGCCAGCCAGGCTTGCGTCTCGTCGGTGGGCCAGCCCGCCAGCATCGCGACCCCGTGCGCTCCGAGTGGCCACGACGGCGCCAGGCGCTGCAACGCCATCTGCAACTCGCCAGCGTCGGGTGGCGCAATCGAATAGGCCCCGCGCACGCCGGTGAGGCCGAGCGCCTTGTTGGGCGACATCAGCTGCCACGCATGTGACGGCATGGCAGGCGCTCCGCCGCTCAGGCGCAGCGGTTCGTAGGCGCGGTCGACCACCAGCACCGCCCCGTCGCGTGTGGCCGGCACGCGCTGCGAACGGCCTTCGGGGCTGCCGGGCTCGGTGTGCCACACCA
>JACMKJ010000320.1 GCA_014380155.1 Rhizobacter sp.
AAGTGCACCGGGCCGATGCCGAGCTGCGCGAACTGGCGCGCGAACTGGTCTTCGACCACGTCGGCCAGCGTGCCCACCACCATCAGCGAAGCCGGGGCATCGGCTGTCTCGGCGGGCAGCTGAGGCACCAGCGAGGCGAGGCACGCGTCTTCGCCCTGGGTGAAGGTGGTCTCGATGCCGCTGCCCGAGTAGCTGAGCACACGCACGTCGGGTGAGAAACGGCCCGACAGGCGTGAGGCCGCGCGGGAGAGGTCGAGCTTGATGACCTCTGATGGGCACGAGCCCACCAGGAACAGCATCTTGATCTCGGGCCGGCGCTCCAGCAGCCGGGTCACGACACGATCGAGTTCGGTGTTCACGTCGGCCAGGCCCGCCAGGTCGCGCTCGTCGATGATGGCTGTGGCGAAGCGCGGCTCAGCAAAGATCATCACCCCCGCAGCCGACTGGATCAGGTGCGCACAAGTGCGCGAGCCGACGACGAGGAAGAACGCGTCTTGTATCTTGCGGTGCAGCCAGATGATGCCGGTGAGTCCGCAGAACACTTCGCGCTGACCGCGCTCACGCAAGACTGGCGTGTCGCTGCAGCCGTCAGACGGCGCGCTGCGGATCGGGATGACCGGGCTCATGCCGGCACTCCCTGCGTCAACGAAGCTTGGTCACGGGCATGATCGAGCCGGGCCGCTCGCAGCTTCAAAATGAACTGCGCGGCATTGATCACATAGGCCGCATAGGCCGCCAGCGCCAGGTACATCAGCTGCCGTGCGTCGAGCGCGCCCGTGAACAGCGCCACCAGGTAGGCCGTGTGCAGTGCCAGCACCAACATGCTGAACACGTCTTCCCAAAAGAAGGCGGGGGCAAACAGGTAGCGGCCGAAGACCACCTTCTCCCAGATGCAGCCGGTGACCATGATGGCGTAGAGCGCCAGCGTCTTCACCACCACCGACCACACGGCGGCGTCGTGCCCGGCGCCGGTGGCGAGGTAGCGCAGCACCAGGCCCAGGCTGACGATGAACACCAGAAACTGCACCGGTGCCAGCACGCCTTGCACCAGGGTCCAAGGCGATGCATCGCGCCGTTGACGCTCTTCGGCGGTGTACAGAGGCCGGTACGGTGGCCTGATTCCACTTGCTTGCATTGACGTCCTCAGCTGTGCTGCTGGCGCTGAATCTAGACCCGCATCGAAAGGTTGTCAATCAGGCTAGACGTAAATCAAACGTGACACTATATTTGTGTCCAAGCCGTGTTCCTTTGCATCTTTATGAGTCGGCGTCGTGAGGGCGCTAACCCGATTGACGACCTGAGGGCGCGGCGGTAGAAACGATCTCGTGGCCGACGAAGCGATCACAGCCTCGCATGTCGCCTACTGGTCACCGCACAGCGGTGGCAACGCCCCAGGTATGGTCCCGAGGCGCAACGCAGTACATCGCGAGGAGACCGTCGATGGAGAGCTTTCCGCAGGGGCAATCTGTGGCGCGTGAGGGTTTGTCCAGGGGTGCTGCCGCGCCTGAATGCGAGCTTGAGCTGCCGGGCTTTCGGCCTGAGGAGGCAGCCAACGACACCCGCATGTCGCAACTGGCCCGCACGATCGAGCAAGAGATCATTCCGCGCCTGATGCTGGCGCACCGCACCGGTGCCGAGCTGCCGCGACCGGACCGTGGCAGCCAGGCGATCACCGCCGCCGATGTCAAGCAGTTCGCCAAGCTGGTGTTGTCACACGACGAAGACGCTGCGTTTGCAGCCATCTCGGCCTTTCGGGCGCGCCAGGTGTCGATCGAGAAGATCTACGTCGACCTGCTCGCACCGACAGCGCGCTATCTCGGCGACCTGTGGGACGACGACCTGTGCAACTTCACCGACGTGACGGTCGGCCTGGGGCGCTTGCAGCGTGTGCTGCGCGAGCTCAGCTCCGCCTTGGGTCGCAGCGTGGAGCACCCCGTGCAGGGTCGACGGGTGCTGTTGCTGCCCAGCCCCGGCGAACAGCACACCTTCGGGCTGGTGATGGTGGCGGAGTTTTTTCGCCGAGCCGGGTGGGACGTGACCGGCGGCGCCTGGGCCGCAGGCGCTGACGCCTCGGCGCTGGTCAGCAACGAATGGTTCGACGTGCTCGGCTTCTCGCTCGGCGCCGAGACTCACCTGAAGCCACTGGCTGCGAGCATCGCTGCAGTGCGGCACGCCGCTTGCAACCGACACCTCGTGATTCTGGTGGGCGGGCCGCTTTTTGGCGCGCACCCGGAGTTCGTTGGCCAGGTCGGTGCAGACGGCATGACAATAGACGGGCGCGAGGCACCGTTGCTGGCCGAGTCCCTGATCTCAGAGAACGCACCGCAACGCGAGCCACCCGGCTGATGTTTGCTGCGCGCCACGGCATCGGTCACCAGACAGTCAAGTGAGGAACTGATGCATCAGCCGTCCGGAAAGTCAGCGCATGAGAGAGTTTGAATCGCCCGCGCGCACGCTGGGCGACCTGAGCGCCGACATTGCTGGCAAGCTGATCGCGGCTGCTGCCGACGTGGCCTTGATCATCGACGACAAGGGTGTGATCCGTGACCTTGCATTCGGCAGCGAAGACCTGCTGCGCGAGGGCTACTACGAATGGCTGGGCAAGGCCTGGGCCGACACCGTCACCGTCGAGAGCCGCCCCAAGGTCGAGCTGTTGTTGAACGAGTCGCGTACCAATGCCGCGCCGCGCTGGCGCCACATCAACCACCCATCGGTCGACGGTGTCGACCTGCCCTTGTCGTATTCGGCGATCGCCTTGCCGCAGCAAGCCGGGCGGGGCGGGGCACGGGCGGTCGTGTTCGGCCGTGACTTGCGTGCCAACGCCGCGTTGCAGCAGCGCCTGATCAGCGCGCAGCAGGCGATGGAGCGCGACTACTGGCGCTTGCGCCACATGGAGACACGCTACCGCTCGCTGTTCCAGGTGTCGGCCGAGGCGGTGCTGATCCTCGACGCCAGCACCGGCAAGCTCGAAGAGGCCAACCCGGTGGCGCAGGCGCTGTTCGGCGCCGACACCTCGCGACCGGGTTGGCTCATCACCGAAAGTTTCGAGCCCGATGCCGGCGGCAAGCCCAGCGGCGGTGTGGCCGCGATGCTCGGCCGTGTCAGCGCGACCGGCCATGGCGAGAGCGTCAACGCCCGCATGGTCGGCCAGCCCAGCGAGCTGCGCGTGTCGGCCTCGCTCTTTCGGCAGGAAAAAACAGCCCACCTGCTGGTGCGTGTGGCGCCGCTCGACGGCCGCGCCAGCGTGGCCGAGAGCAGCGGGCAGAGCGCCATGCTCAAGCTCATCGAAAGCGCCCCCGACGCCTTCGTCGTGACCGACCTCGACGGCCTCATCCTCACGACCAACCGGGCTTTCATCGACCTGGCGCAGCTTGCCACCGAGACGCAAGTGCGCGGCCAGTCGCTGGAGCGCTGGTTGGGCCGCACCGGCGTCGACCTCAACGTGCTGATCACCAACCTGCGCCAACGTGGCGCAGTTCGCCTGTTTGCCACCGTCATGCGCGGCGAATACGGCGCCTCCACCGAAGTTGAAATCTCCGGCGTGGCCGTGACCGAGGGCGAGCAGCCTTGCCTGGGTTTCACCATTCGCGACGTGAGCCGGCGCCTCGCCGCCGAGGTGCGCACCACCGGCACTGGCCGCGAAATGCCGCGCTCGGTCGGCCAGATGACCGAGCTGGTCGGGCGCGTGCCGCTCAAGGACATCGTGCGCGACACGACTGACCTGATCGAGCAGCTGTGCATCGAGGCGGCGCTGGAGCTGACGCACGACAACCGCGCGTCGGCGGCCGAGATGCTGGGCCTGAGCCGCCAGAGCCTGTATGTGAAGCTGCGCCGCTTCAACATCGGTGACCTGACCCCAGTCCCTGGCGAAGAGTGAGAGCCTGAGAATCTTCCGGGTTCGTTCGCCCGGAACGGCAGGGGTGAGATTCAGGTTGACACTGACGGTGTAAATCTAGATTGACGGCGCGGGTTGTCGTGTGCAAGATGCCCTGCATGGCACGACCCGCCTTGTCCGCTGTTGCGGAGCTGCTCAAACCGATCACCTGGTTCCCACCGATGTGGGCCTTTGGCTGCGGTGTCGTCGCCTCGGGCGTGTCGACCGAAGGGCGCTGGCCAATCATCATCGTCGGAATTGTGCTGGCCGGGCCCATGGTGTGTGCGAGCAGCCAGGCCGTGAACGACTGGTTCGATCGCCACGTCGACGCCATCAACGAGCCGAACCGCCCCATACCCTCCGGCCGCATGCCGGGCCGCTGGGGTCTGGGCATTGCCATCCTCTGGACTGGCCTGTCGCTGCTGGTGGCCGCCTTTCTCGGCCCTTGGGGTTTTGGTGCGGCCGTGGTCGGCCTGTTGCTGGCCTGGGCCTACAGCGCACCGCCGCTGCGCCTCAAGCTCAACGGCTGGTGGGGCAATGCCGCGTGCGGCCTGTGCTACGAAGGGCTGGCCTGGACGACCGGCGCCGCCGTGATGGCGGGCGGCGCCATGCCTCACGGTCGCTCGCTGGCGCTGGCGGCGCTCTACAGCGCGGGTGCGCACGGCATCATGACGCTGAACGACTTCAAGTCGGTCGAAGGTGACCGGCAGATGGGTGTCGGCTCGCTGCCGGTGCGCCTGGGCGTGCAGCCGGCGGCGCGTGCGGCCTGCTGGATCATGGCGCTGCCGCAGGTCATCGTGGTGCTCTTGCTCGTGCATTGGCAGCGGCCCTTGCACGCGCTGGCGATCTGCGGCCTGATGGCGCTGCAACTGGCGCTGATGGACCGCTTTCTGCAAGACCCGAGCAAGCGTGCGCTCGAATACAGCGGCTTCGGCGTGCCGCTGTTCGTGATCGGCATGATGGTGAGTGCCTTTGCGCTGCGCACCGCAGAGGTGGTGCGATGACTGCGGCCTTCGGCTGGGTTGCCATCGTTCGGCTTGGCTTGGTGCAGGCCTGTCTGGGAGCCGTGGTCGTGATGACCACCTCGACGCTCAATCGCGTGATGGTCGTGGAGCTGGCATTACCCGCCTTGCTGCCCGGCCTGCTGGTCGCGCTGCACTACCTGGTGCAGCTCGCGCGCCCGCGCATGGGCTATGGCAGCGACATGGGCCAGCGCCGCACGCCGTGGATCATCGGCGGCATGGTGGTGCTCGCGCTCGGGGGCGTGCTGGCGGCCGTGGCCACAGCGTGGATGGGCAGCGATCGCAGCGCCGGCATCGCACTCGCGGTGTTCGCGTTCGTGTTGATCGGCATCGGCGTCAGCGCCAGTGGCACCTCGCTCCTGGTGCTTCTCGCATCTCGGGTTGACGCGCCGCGCCGCGCCCCCGCGGCCACGCTGGTGTGGCTGATGATGATCGTGGGCTTTGCCCTCACCGCCGGCATCGCCGGCAAGCTGCTCGACCCATATTCGCCACAGCGCCTGGTGCTGGTGACGGCTGTG
>JACMKJ010000321.1 GCA_014380155.1 Rhizobacter sp.
CAGGCCTTGGCTTCGCGCATCGAAGGCAACGCCCGCGGGCTGGCCGAGAGCCGCCTGCCTGCGCTCGAAGCCGCGATCAGCGCGCAGCTGCTGCCGCAGCGCCGCGACGTGCTTCAGCAAATGGTCTTGGAGGCCACCCAGCGCATGGAGTCGCAAGTGGCCCGCCGCTTGGGCGACCGCCGCCGCCAGACGGCCGAGCAGATGCTCGAGCTGCGTGGCCTGCGCGGCAAGAGCAGCGCCAAGACGCGGCTGATGCTCGAGCGTGTCGACGCCGAAACGGCCGAGTTCGAACAATGCACCTCGCGCCTGCAAGCCATGCGCATGGTCCACAGCCGCATGCTGAAAAACGCGCTGGTCGACCTGACCAGCGACCGCCTGCGCGAAGAAGTCAACGAGATGCAGACGACCATGAACGCGTCGCTGCTCAACCTGGGTGCCAAGAAAGCCTTCCTCGCACTGTGCGCACGTTTGCGCGAGCTCCTGGAAGCCTCGCAGGTGCGGGCCGGTGAGATCCACGACATGCTCACGGCCTCGTTCTCCAAGCTCAACGCCGAATTCGGCTTCAGCCTGGCGGTCAACAAGACGCCCGACCTCAAGCGCTTCGTGCAAGAGCTGACGCTCATCCAGCGCAACTACGTGCAGTACCTCGGCCTCACGCAGGCGCTGCGTTTGTCGCAGCCCAAGTTCATGGAGCAGTTCCGCCGCATGCTGGTGTCCAAGCTGCGTGTGGTCTTCGAGAACGCCAGCAGCGAGCTCGAGCTGTGGAACAAGATGGCGTCGTCGCAGGTCGATTCGCAGCTGCGCGAGCGGCGCCGCGGGTTTCGCCGCCGCCGGGAGGCGCTCGAGCGCATCCAGGCCGCGTCGGGTGATCTGGAGCAGCGCATCTCCGAGCTCGAAGCGCAAGACGCGCAGCTGCAGCAGTTGCAGGCGCGCAGCGCCGAATTGGCGACCCGCGTCAAAGAGCAGGCACGCCTCGACCCGCCGGTTGACGCACAAAACAGCGAAGCCGGCGTGCTCTACGCCGCGCAAGCCTGAACCCTTCAAAAACAGAGACGTTTGCCACGCCCCTGATCGCGTGGCAGCGCGAGCACGGTCGCCACAGCCTGCCCTGGCAGCGCAGCACCGACCCGTACCGTGTGTGGCTGTCTGAAGTGATGCTGCAGCAAACGCAGGTGAGCACCGTGCTCACTTACTACGAGCGCTTTCTGCAACGTTTCCCCGATATCAAAGCCTTGGCCGCCGCTTCGCAAGACGAGGTGATGAGCCTGTGGAGCGGCCTGGGTTACTACAGCCGGGCCCGCAACATGCACGCATGCGCCAAAGCCGTGGTGGCCGAACATGGCGGCAACTTCCCACGACGCAGCGAGCTGTTGCAGACCTTGCCCGGCATTGGCCGCTCCACCGCCGCCGCCATTGCGGCGTTTTGTTTCGGAGAGCGAGTGGCGATTCTCGATGGCAACGTCAAGCGCGTGCTGACGCGTTTTCTCGCTTTTGGCGACGACCTGGCCGTCGCCAAGAACGAGCGCGAGCTGTGGGCGCTGGCCACCGAGCTGCTACCACACCAACACATCGAGCCCTACACGCAAGGCCTGATGGATTTGGGCGCGACCGTGTGCCTCGCGCGCTCGCCGCAGTGCCTGTTGTGCCCCGTGCAAACGCAATGCGCTGCGCGGCGAGCGGGCACGCAAGACAAGTTCCCGGTCAAGACGCGCAAGCTCAAACGCAGTCGGCGAGAGAACGCCTGGTTATGGCTCACCTGGGGCAACGAGCTGTGGCTGTGCCAGCGGCCCGACAGCGGCGTGTGGGCCGGGCTGTGGAGCTTGCCCGAGTTCGAATCGCCAGAGGTTTTGGCGCAGGCCGGCGCCGGCTGGCCGGGCGCCTGCACCGCGCTGCCGAGTTTCACCCACGTGCTCACCCACCTCGACTGGACGCTACACCCAATGCGTTGGGCGCTGCCCGGGCGCGCCACCCAGAAGCAGCGCGACGCCATCACGGCCACGCTGCCGCAAGGCGCCTGGTTCGGCCTCGACGAAGCGCTCGCGATGGGCTTGCCCGCGCCGTTGCGCAAGCTGCTGCAGCGACCCGCTACTTGACCACGCCCTTGGTGCGCAAGAACTCGCCCACCAACTGAAGCCGCACCTGCGCGTCGGGCAGCTCCATCAGCTTTTGTTTGGCGGCAATCGAGATCGGCAGGATCTCGCACCAGCGGTTGGCCACCCAGCCGGCGTTGTCGAACGCAAAGGGCTTCAGGAACGGCTCGGCGCCTTGTTGCTTGAGTGTCGCGATGGCGTTGGCCAGACCGCGCACGGTTTCGATCAAGGCCTCGCTCGGCGCCGCAATTTCATCGTCGTCGATCAGTTGAGCCTGGGCCACCCACAAGCCGTCGGGCTGGACTTCTTTCGAGATCACTTCAAAACGCCGCGTGCCACGGCAGCGCACTTGCAAGATGCCGTGCTGCGCGCTGTCGACGTCGATCAGCTCGGCCAGCGTGCCGATGGCCTCGGTCAACACCGGCTCGCCGGCCTTGCGCACCTCGGTGCCCTGGCGCAGCGCGACCACGCCGAAGGGTGTGTTCTCGCGCAGGCTGGCGCTGATCAGATCAAGGTAGCGGGCCTCGAACACCTTCAGGCTCAGCAGCCCGCCAGGGAAGAGCACCGCTTGCAGCGGAAACAGCGGGATCGACAGGCGTTCAGTCTCGGGCATCGAGCTCTCGATGGCGAATCAGTGCAATGCCGCGAGCACCAAAGCGCTTTGCAAGCGTTTCGACAAGGTACACCGAGCGGTGCTGGCCGCCGGTGCAGCCGATGGCCACCGTGAGGTAGCTGCGCTGATCGTTCTCGAAGGCCGGCAACCAGCGCGCGATGAAGGCTTCGATCTGCGACATCATCTCGGCCACTTCGGGCTGGGCCTGCAGGTAGGCCACCACCTCGCCATCACGGCCGGTCTGCGCGCGCAGCTCGCGGATGTAATACGGGTTGGGCAGCACCCGCACGTCGAACACAAAGTCAGCATCGAGCGGCACGCCATGTTTGAACGCAAACGACTCGAACACCAGCGTGAGCGCGCGCGCCCGCGCCTGCACCAGGTCGCGCACCCAGATGCGCAGCTGGGCCGGTCGCAGCTGGCTGGTGTCGACCACGGTCGAGACCTCGCGCAGCTCGGCGAGCAACTCGCGCTCCAGCTCGATGGCGTCATTCAGCGCGTGGTGGCCGGGCGAGGCTTCGTCGTCACGGCGGCGTGCCGGCGACTGGATCGGCGCGTGCTGAGTCAGCGGGTGAGGGCGGCGTGACTCGGAATAGCGCCGCACCAAGGCGTCGGTGTTGGCGTCGAGAAAGATCGAGCGAATGATCACGCCCTCGGCGCGCAGACCTTCGATCAGCGGCAGCAGGTGCGGCAACGAGCCGGCGCTGCGCACATCGACCGCAATCGCCACACGCCGTTGCATGCGCTCATGCTCCAGCCGCAAGAAGTCGCGCAGCAGCTCGGGCGGCAGGTTGTCAACGCAGAAGAAGCCAGCGTCTTCGAGTGCATGCAAGGCCACCGATTTGCCGGAGCCCGAGATGCCCGTCACCAGCACCACCTCGTGTGGCGCCACGGGCGGGGGCGCGGCTTCGCCCGAACTCACCGGGTTCATGTTCATGAGCGCTTGCGCCCGCGTGGGCCAGGGGCGGGGGCCGACTCGGCCGCCACCGCCAGCAGCTCTTGCGCATGGGCCAGTGTGGTGCCCGAGAGGCGCTCGCCGCCCAGCATGCGCGCCACTTCGGCGACACGAGCTTCGCCATTCACGGCCACCACGTCACTCCGGGTGCTGCCGTCGCGCAAGGCTTTGCTCACCACGAAGTGATGGTCGGCGCAGGCAGCCACTTGCGGCAGGTGCGTGACCGCCATCACCTGGCGGTCGCGGCCCAGTTGTTTCATCAAGCGGCCCACGGTGTCGGCCACCGCACCGCCCACGCCAGCGTCGACTTCGTCAAAGATCAGCGTGCCTGCCGCTTCACCGCGGGGCGCGAGCTGGCTGGTGGTGACGGCGATGGCCAGCGCAATGCGTGACAACTCGCCACCCGAAGCCACCTTGGCCATCGGTCGTGGTGTGCTGCCGGCGTGTCCAGCGACCAGGAACTCGGCCGACTCCAACCCGAACGACTGCGGCGTGTCTTGGGCGGTGAGGCTCACCTCGAAGCGCCCACCCGCCATGCCCAGCTGCTGCATGGCCAGAGTGACGGCGGCGGCGAGTTTGGGCGCCGCGCTTTTGCGCTGTGCCGAGACACGGCGCGCTTCGGTGTTGAAGGCGGTTTGCGCGCTCTTCAGCGCCTGATCCAATCCGTCGAGATCGGCTGCGGCGTCGAGCGCGCGCAGCTCGTCTTTCCATTGGTTCAGCAGCGCCGGCAGCTCGGCCGGCGGGCGCCGGTAACGTTTGGCCAGGCTCATCCAGGCCGACAGGCGCTCATCGAGTTCTTGCAGGCGCTCGGGCTCCAGCTCGGCGTGGTTGAGGTAGCTGCTCAAGGTGTGGGCTGCGTCTTGCAATTGCGCCTGCGCGCTTTGCAGCACCTCGGCCACGTTGGCCAGGCGGGTGTCGAACTCGGCCACGTCTTGCAGCGCGTCGACCGCGCGTGACGCGAGGCCATCGGCGCTGACTTCGGCCTCGCTTACCGCGTCGAGCGCGGTGCGCGCTGCTTCCATCAGCGACTGCGCGTTCGACAGGCGCTGGTGGTCGGCATTGAGCTCGTCCCACTCGTCGGCGCCGGGTGCGAGCTTGTCGACCTCGCCCACCTGCCAGGCCAGGCGCTCACGTTCGCGCTCCAGGTCGGCCTGCTGGGAGCGCGCCTGGGTGAGCAGCTCACCTGCGGCTTTCCATTGCGACCACACGGCGGCGAGCGGCGCGGTGTCGACACCCGCATACGCATCGAGCAGGCCACGCACCGAAGCGCTGCGCGTCAGGCTTTGCCAGGCGTGCTGGCCATGGATGTCGACCAGGTGGTCGGCCGCTTCGCGCAGCTGCGCCACCGTGGCCGGGCTGCCGTTGACCCAGGCGCGGCTCTTGCCCTGCGCGTCGATCACGCGGCGCAGCAGCAAGCTGTCGCCCGATTCGAACCCGGCGTCTTCCAGCCACGCAGAAAGACTGGCGGGTGCATCGAACTCGGCCGTGATCTCGGCGCGCGCCGCGCCTTCGCGCACCACACCTGCATCACCCCGGCTGCCCAGCGCCAGCTGCAAGGCATCGATCAGGATGGACTTGCCGGCACCCGTTTCGCCGGTGAGTACCGAGAAGCCGCCGGAGAGCTCGACTTCCAGCGATGTGACGATGACGAAATCGCGCAGAGCCAGTCGCCTCAACATGTCAAGTCACCCCTGCGTTCCAGTGCAGCTTGCGCCGCAGCGTTGCGTAATAGCTCCAACCCTGCGGATGCAAAAACCGCACCTGGTGGCGTGAACGCCGGATCACGATGCGGTCGCCCGGCAACAGGCTGGCCAGACTTTGCATGTCGAAGTTGACGCTTGCGTCGCGGCCGGTCACCACTTCGAGGCTGATGTCTTGGGTGTCGGGCAGCACGATGGGCCGGTTGCTGAGGTCGTGCGGTGCAATCGGCACCAGCAGCCAGCCGCCGATGCCCGGGTGAAGAATCGGGCCGCCCGCCGACAGCGCATACGCAGTCGAGCCGGTGGGCGACGCAATGATCACGCCGTCGGCCCGCAGATTGGCCACGAACTCGGGGCCGATGTCGACCTTCACTTCGATCATGCTGGCCGTGGCGCTGCGGCTCACCACCACATCGTTCATCGCGAAGCCGTCGAAGATTTTCTGGTCGTCGCGGTAGACCACACCTTCGAGCATGGTGCGGCGCTCTTCTTCGTAGTCGCCCGCGATGATGGGCGCCAGCGCCTCGGCATATTGGCCCACGGGCACGTCGGTGATGAACCCGAGCCGGCCCTGGTTGATGCCCACCATCGGCAGGTTGAAGCGCGCCAGCTGGCGCGCAATGCCGAGCATGGTGCCGTCGCCGCCGACCACGATGGCCATGTCGCAGTGCTTGCCCAGCTCAGTGGGGTTGAGCGCGTTGAAATCGGAGATGCCGGTGTTGAGAGCGGTCTCGCGTTCGAGCGACACCTCCAGGCCCTGGCGCACCAGGAAATGCGCAATTTCTTCAAGCACCCCACGGATTCCTCGGGCCTGGTACTTGCCCACGAGTGCGGCATGTCGAAAGCGTGATGGCATGCGCGGGATTACACCACAGCGACCCCGTAAAGCCGGGGCCAAACTCCCCTGCGGCCTACAATGAAAACCATGTTGGATGAGCGAGCCAGAACCCTGCTGAAAGCCTTGGTCGAGCGGTACATCGCTGACGGCCAACCTGTGGGCTCGCGCACGCTGTCGCGTGCCTCCGGGCTCGACCTTTCGCCCGCCACCATCCGCAACGTGATGGCCGACCTGGAGGAGCTGGGCCTGATCGCCAGCCCACACACCAGCGCCGGGCGCATCCCCACGGCGCGTGGGTATCGCCTCTTTGTCGACACCATGCTCACCGCCCAGCCGATCGACCTCAGCGCGGCCAGTGCCCCGCTTGAGACGCAGCTGCACCCCGACCAACCGCAGCGTGTGATCGCCAACGCGGCGCAGATGTTGTCGAGCCTGTCGAGCTTTGTGGGTGTGATCACCGCGCCGCGCAAAATCAGCGTGTTCCACCACATCGAGTTCTTGCGCCTGTCGGAGCGGCGTGTGCTCGTCATCCTGGTGGCGCCCGATGGCGACGTGCAAAACCGCGTGATCGTCACCGCGCAAGATTACACACAGAGCCAGCTCATCGAGGCCAGCAACTACCTCACCGCCCAATACGCCGGCCTGACCATCGAAGAGGTGCGCGAGCGTTTGAAGCGCGAGGTCGACGTGCTGCGCGGCGAGATCGCCACCTTGATGCAAGCGGCGGTGGAGACCGGAGCCGAGGCCATGCAAGACAACCAGGAGCAGGTGGTCATCAGCGGTGAGCGCAACCTGCTCACGGTGCAAGATTTTTCGAGCGACATGGGCAGCTTGCGCAAGCTGTTCGACCTGTTCGAGCAGAAGACCCAGCTGATGCGCCTGCTCGACGTGAGCAGCCGCGCCGAAGGTGTGCGCATCTACATCGGCGGCGAGAGCATGGTGGTGCCCTTCGAAGAGCTGTCGGTGGTGTCGGCGCCGTATGAAGTCAACGGCCAGGTGGTTGGCACCTTGGGAGTGATTGGCCCCACCCGCATGGCCTACGACCGAATGATCCAAATCGTCGACATCACCTCGCGACTGGTGAGCAACGCCTTGAGCGTGAAGTAGCTACCTACAATGCACGCCTTCGGGCCGCTAGCTCATGATGGTTAGAGCAGCAGACTCATAATCTGTTGGTGCCGTGTTCGACTCACGGGCGGCCTACCACCCCAACTTTTCCACGCCAATAGGAGCGGCACGCTCCGGCCCACGCTCGGGGCGGCAAAGGGCTTTTTTGCTCCGGCATGCCCGGGCTTCAACGTCCTGTCATGTTCCCAGGCCATCGTCGAGCCTTCGGTGGTCGGTGCGTACCGCGGGGGTGCGCTTGGCAACTGCCGTTGCAAAGGGGCACCCCATGTCAGTTCGTCATTCGCTGGTCGCTGTGTTGGCCGGCCTGGCCGCTTGTTCGAGCGCCGCGCTCGCCGTCGAAGCCACGTGGAACCCGGTCGACGCCGACATGCGGTCGCCGGGCGTGGAGCGGGTCGATCGTCACGACCGCGGTGATCACGAGCACCACCACCATGACCGTCATCGCAAGCCTTTCAGCGTGAAGATCATCGGCTTCAACGACTACCACGGCAACCTGCTGTCGCCGGGCACCTTTGGCGTCAACACCTCGGTGCCGGCCGCGCAGCGCCCGGCGGTGGGCGGTGCCGACTACCTGGCTGGCTATGTGGCTGCGCTGAAAAAGCAGAACCCGCTCAATGTGGTGGTCGGTGCGGGCGACTTCATCGGCGCGTCGCCGCTGGTTTCGGCGCTGTTCTTCGACGAGCCGGCGGTCGAGACGCTGAACAAGATTGGCCTCGAGTTCAACGCCGTGGGCAACCACGAGTTCGACAAGGGCTCGGCCGAGCTGAAGCGCCTGCAACGCGGCGGCTGCAAGCTGACCAACGGCGTGCAAGACCCCAACAGCTGCCAGGGCCTGGGCTCGAAGAAGCCGGGCCGCTTCGACGGTGCTCAATTCCAATGGCTGTCGGCCAACGTAGTCGAGACCGCCAGCGGCCGCACCCTGCTGCCGGCCTACGGCATCAAGAAGTTCAACGGCGTGCGCGTGGCCTTCATCGGCATGACGCTCAAGGGCACGCCGAACATCGTCACGCCGAGTGGCGTGGCGGGGCTGCAATTCCGTGACGAGGCCGACACCGTCAACGCGCTGGTGCCACGCCTGCGCGCACGCGGCATCGAGGCGATCGTGGTGCTGGTGCACCAGGGCGGCTTCCAGGGCGCGGGCCTGTCTGACATCAACGGCTGCGACGGTAACCTCGCCGGCTCCGACCTCGCCAGCGTGGTGAGCCGGCTCGACAACGCCGTCGACCTGGTGGTCAGCGGCCACACCCATGCGGCCTACAACTGCTCGGCCAACACGGTCGACGTGAGGGCCGACGCCAGCACCGGCGGCACCACCGTCACCCCGCGCGTCGCCGGCCTGCCCAACATCAGCGGCCGCCTGGTGCCGGTGACGAGCGCGAGCGCCTTCGGCCGCGTGCTGACCGACATCGACGTGACCCTCGACCCGAGCACCCGCGACATCACCGCCGTGTTGCCGACCAACCGCCTGGTCGACCGCACCAACACCGCTGTGACGCCGAGCGCCGAGGTGGCCGCCATCATGACCGGCTACAACAATCTGGTCTCGCCGATTGCCGGCCAGGTGATCGGCTCCATCACCACCGACCTGCCCAACACCGCCATCGACGCCGCCTGCAACATGCCGGCCGGTGACCTGATCGCCGACTCGCAACTCGCCGCCACCGCACCCGCCGACTTCGGCGGCGCGCAGATCGCCTTCATGAACCGCGGCGGCGTGCGCAACCCCGGCTTCACCTTCACGGGCAGCGCGGCTGGCGAGGGCAACGGCAACGTCACCTACGGCGAAGCCTTCACCGTGCAGCCCTTCGGCAACAGCCTGGTGACCATGACGCTCACCGCGCAAGACCTGAAGAACGTGCTCGAACAGCAGTTCGCCGGTTGCCGCGGCCAGGGTGCGGCCACCACGCGCATCATGGTTCCGTCTGCCGGCCTGCGCTACACCTGGGACGGCGCCCAGGCCTGCGATGCTCGCATCCGCAACCTCTCGCTCACGCTGGGCGGCGTCACCGAGAGCATCGTCGACGCCAGCGGCGCGGTGCTCAACCCGACCCGCACCTACCGCGTGACGGTCAACAACTTCATGGCCACGGGCGGTGACGGTTACGGCACCTTCCTGAACGGCACCAACCTGCTCGGCGGCGCGCAAGACATCGACGCGCTGACCGCCTACCTGGCCGCGTTCAAGTCACCGCTGCCGGCCTACAACCCCGCCGACCCGTCGCTGGCCAAGCCGCGCATCTCGCGCGTGGGTGGCACCAGCTGCCCGGGTGGGGCGAACGTCAACCCATGAGCTTGCGCCACGCGCTCGCCGCGGCGCTGGTGGTCAGCGCGGCGGGCGCCGTGTGC
>JACMKJ010000322.1 GCA_014380155.1 Rhizobacter sp.
CCACCACTTCTTCGGCAAAGGTGAGCGCCTCCACCTGGTCGTGCGTCACGTAGATCAACGTGAGCTTCAGCTCGTGGTGAATCTGCTTGAGCTTGCGTCGAAGCTGCCACTTGAGGTGTGGGTCGATCACGGTCAGCGGTTCGTCGAACAGCACCGCGCTCACGTCTTCGCGCACCAGGCCGCGGCCGAGGCTGATCTTTTGTTTGGCGTCGGCTGCGAGGCCAGCCGCGCGGGTGTTGAGCTGGCCACTCATCTCCAGCATCTCGGCGATAACGCCCACACGCTGCTTGATCTTGTCGGGCGCGACACCGCGGTTCTTCAACGGGAAGGCCAGGTTCTCGGCCACCGTCATCGTGTCGTAGATGACGGGGAACTGGAAGACCTGGGCGATGTTGCGCTGCTGCGGCGATTTGCGCGTGACGTCGACACCGTCGAACTTCACCGTGCCTTGCGAGGGCGTGACGAGACCGGAGACGATGTTGAGCAGCGTGGTCTTGCCACAGCCCGAGGGGCCGAGCAGGGCGTAGGCACCTCCGTCGCGGAAGCTCATCTTCAGCGGCAGCAGCGCGTAGTCTTCGTCCTTCTGCGGATTCGGGCGGTAGGCATGCGCCAGGTCGAGATCGATGCGTGCCATGTCAGAGGCCTCCCTTGGCAGGCGAGACGAGCAGTAGGCCTGCCGAGTCGAACACATGCACATGCTCGGGGTGCAGGTACAGCGTGATGGGCGCGGCCAGGTCGAAGAAGTGCACGCCGGTGAGCTGCGCGACCACTTCGCCGATGGCGGTGTCGACGTGCACGAAGGTGTCGGAGCCGGAGATTTCGGCCAGCTCCACCTTGCCGGGCAGGGCCACGTCGCCCGGGCGCTGGTGAACACGCAGCGCACTCGCACGCACGCCGATGGTCAGCGCCTGGGTGTGCGCCTGCGGAAGGGGCACCGAGAGCTGCACACCCGCCGGCAGGCTGATGCCGATGCTGGCCGCGTTGCCCGCGATCAGGTTCATCGGCGGGTCGCTGAAGGCACGCGCCACGCGGATGGATTTGGGCCGGTGGAACACCTCGGCGGTGGGGCCGTATTGCAGCAATTCGCCGGCATCCATCACGGCGGTGTAGCCGCCGAGCAGCAGCGCTTCGGTGGGCTCGGTGGTGGCGTAGACCACGGTCGAGCTGCCGGCGGCGAAGAGCTGGGTCAGCTCGTCGCGCAACTCTTCTCTGAGCTTGTAGTCCAGGTTCACCAGCGGCTCGTCGAGCAGCATCAGCGGTGCGTTCTTGGCCAGCGCGCGGGCCAGCGCCACACGTTGCTGCTGGCCACCCGACAGCTCGGCCGGCAGGCGCTTCAGGAAGGGCTCGATGTGCAGCTTGGCGGCCAGCTCATCGACTCGCTCGGCAATGCCTTTTTCCTTGCGCAGTTTCAAAGGCGAGGCGATGTTGTCGAACACCGTCATCGACGGGTAGTTGATGAACTGCTGGTAGACCATCGCCACGTTGCGCTCGCGCACCGGGGTGCCGGTCACGTCGACACCGTCGACGCGCACGATGCCCTTGCTGGGCACGTCCAGCCCCGCCATCAGTCGCATCAACGTGGTCTTGCCGGCCTGCGTGGCGCCCAGCAGCACCGTCACGGCGCCCGGCACGAGCGTCAAATCCAGCGGGTACAGGTGGGTCTCGGGGCCCACCTGTTTGTCGACCCGCTCCAGGGTCAGCTGCATCTGGCTTTCCTTTTCGTCAACACGCTCACGCTTTCATCTCCACGGGTTCATGTTTGATCTGCCAACGCGCCTCGCACCAGCGCGCCACACGCTCGCGGTCGGCGGGTGCCATGTGCAAGCCGAGCTTGGTGCGGCGCCACAGCACGTCGTCGGCGCTGCGAGCCCATTCTTGCTGGTGCAGGTAGTTGAG
Source organism: Rhizobacter sp. (assembly GCA_014380155.1). Lineage (GTDB taxonomy): Bacteria > Pseudomonadota > Gammaproteobacteria > Burkholderiales > Burkholderiaceae_C > Rhizobacter. The sequence goes on from JACMKJ010000322.1 coordinate 1,897, forward strand.
TTCGGCTTCGTACAAGCCGGGCGCAATCTCTTCGCCGAGGCCTTCGGGGCCGACCACCTTGTCGATGCGCGCGCCGTAGCAACGGGCCAGGTGGCGGCGCACGGCGGCGGGCCATTGCGGGTGGCGCTCGGCGAGCGCCTGGTCGAAACGTTCGAAGTCGGTGTCGGGCCGCACCGGCGGGCCGATCCACGCGCTGAGGTCGCCACCGGGCAAGAAGGCGCCGGCGGTCCACGCGGGCTTCTTCACGCCGAGGTGCTGGCACAGGCCATCGGCGGCTTCTTCGGCGAGCTTTCTGAAGGTGGTGATCTTGCCGCCCCACACCGTGAGCAGCGGCGCTTGTGCGGTGTCGAAGTCGAGCTGGTAATCGCGGGTGACGGCTGACGCGTCGGCGGTTTCGTCGCCCAGTAGCGGCCGCACGCCGGCATACGTCCACACCACGTCACTCGCGGTGATGGGCTTGGCGAAATAGCGGCTGGCCTGCTCGCACAGGTAGCTGATCTCGTCGTCGTTGATGCGCGCCTGGCCGGCCGGGCCGTCGTGCTCCACGTCGGTGGTGCCGATCAGCGTGAAATCGCCTTCGTAGGGGATGGCAAAGATGATGCGGCGGTCGGGGTTCTGGAAGATGTAGGCGTGGTCGTGGTCGAAGAGTTTTTTCACCACGATGTGGCTGCCCTTCACCAGGCGCAGTGTTTTCGACTCGTGCAGGTGCGCGTGCTCCTGCAGGAACTGCGCGGCCCACGGCCCGGCCGCATTGACCAGCGCACGTGCGCTGACACGGCGGCGTGCGCCGTGAGCGTCTTGCAACTGCATCTGCCAGCCGGTCGGGTTGCGCTGGGCGTCCACACAGCGCCAGCCGGTGAGCACGGTGGCGCCGTGTTCGGCGGCGTCGATGGCGTTGAGCACCACCAGGCGCGCGTCATCGACCCAGCCGTCGGAGTAGACGAAGCCTTTGGTGAATTGCGGCTTGAGAGGCTGGCCCGCCACGTGCGAGCGCATGTCGATTCCGTGCGAGCCGGGCAACACCTCGCGCTTGGCCAGGTGGTCGTAGAGGAAGAGGCCGGCGCGGATCATCAGCGCAGGTCGCATGCTCGGGTCGTGCGGCATCACGAAGCGCAGCGGCCACATGATGTGCGGCGCGCTTTTCAGCAGCACCTCGCGCTCGGCCAGCGCCTTGCGCACCAGCGAAAATTCGTAGTACTCAAGGTAGCGCAGGCCGCCGTGGATCAGCTTGGTCGAAGACGACGAGGTGTGCGCCGCGAGGTCGTCTTTTTCGCACAGCACGACACGCAGCCCGCGGCCCGCGAGGTCGCGCGCGATGCCAGCGCCATTGATGCCGCCGCCCACGATGAGCACGTCAGTTGTCGACTCCATCACGTCCATGTTCGGTTTATGTTCGTTTGTTTTCCTCTTTTTTCTTTTTAGCCGACAAACGAAAGCTGCGCAAGCTCGCAATCCAGCATTTCCGGCGTTTGGGGTTCGGCTACTCTCGCGAGCAAAAACCGGCCTCATCAGGCCCCATTGCATGACACCCAACCCACGCCAAGCCTTGTTGATCCAGGAAGTTCGCGCCCGCGGCGCCTTGTCGGTGGAGGCGCTGGCCGAGCAGTTCGGTGTGACGCTGCAGACGGTGCGGCGCGACGTGAAGCAGCTGTCCGAGGCAGGTTTGCTCGCGCGTTTTCACGGCGGCGTGCGCTTGCCGAGCTCGACCACCGAAAACATCGCCTACCGCCAGCGCCAGCAACTGAACGAACAGGCCAAGCAGCGCATCGCGCGGGCGGTGGCGCGCTCGGTGCCCGAAGGTTGCTCGCTGATCATCAACATCGGCACCACCACCGAGGCAATTGCGCGCGAGCTGCTGCACCACAAAGGCCTGCGCGTCATCACCAACAACCTGAACGTGGCCGCCATCCTGAGCGACAACCCGGCCTGCGAGGTGATCGTGGCCGGCGGCGTGGTGCGCTCGCGCGACCGGGGCATCGTGGGCGAGGTGACGGTCGATTTCATCAGCCAGTTCAAGGTCGACATCGGCCTCATCGGCATCTCGGGGATCGAGGACGACGGCACCTTGCGCGACTTCGATTACCGCGAGGTGAAGGTGGCCCGCGCCATCATCGAACACTCGCGCCAGGTGTGGCTGGCCGCCGACCACTCCAAATTCAACCGGCCGGCGATGGTGAAACTGGCCGAGTTCAACGAAGTCGACATGCTGTTCACCGACACGGCACCACCGGAGCCGTTTCCAGCGCTTCTCAACGAGGCCGGCGTGCAATGCGAGGTGGCGGAATGAGCCAGTACATCCTCGCCCTCGACCAAGGCACCTCCAGCTCGCGCAGCATCGTCTTCGACGCCCAAGGCCACATCGTGGCCATGGCGCAGCGCGAGTTCCGCCAGATCTACCCGCAACCCGGCTGGGTCGAACACGACCCCAAAGAGATCTGGCAATCGCAGCTGGCAACCGCCAAGGAAGCGCTCCACAACGCCAACATCACGGCGAAGCAGATCGCCTCCATCGGCATCACCAACCAACGCGAAACCACGGTGGTGTGGAACCGCAAAACCGGCGAGCCGATCTACAACGCCATCGTCTGGCAAGACCGCCGCGCCGAGCCCACCTGCGCGGCACTGCGCGCGCAAGGCCTGGAAGACACATTCCGCCAGAAGACAGGCCTGATCCTCGACGCCTACTTCTCCGGCACCAAGCTGAAGTGGATCCTCGACACCGTGCCGGGCGCCAGAGCCGCCGCTGCCAAAGGTGAACTCGCGTTCGGCACCGTCGACTCGTGGCTGATGTGGCACCTGACCGGTGGCCAAGTTCACGCCACCGACGTGAGCAACGCGTCGCGCACGCTGATGCTCAACGTGCGCACCAACGGGTGGGACGATGAACTGTTGAAGACGCTCGACATCCCTCGCGAGCTGCTCCCTGCCGTGCACCCGTCCAGCCACGTCTATGGCCACACCACGCCTGACGTGCTCGGCGCGTCCATCCCCATCGGTGGCATTGCGGGCGACCAGCAAAGCGCGCTTTTCGGCCAGGCCTGCTTCAAGGCCGGGCTTGCAAAAAACACCTACGGCACCGGCTGCTTCATGCTGATGCACACCGGCGCGCAGTTTCAAACCTCGACCAACGGCCTCATCACCACCAGTGCGGCACAGCCCACGCAGACGCCGGAATTCGCGCTCGAAGGCAGCGTGTTCATCGGTGGCGCCGTGGTGCAGTGGCTGCGCGATGGCCTGCATGCCATCAAGGCGAGCGGCGAGGTACAGCAGCTCGCCGAGAGCGTGCCCGACAGCGGCGGCGTGATGTTCGTGCCGGCCTTCACCGGCTTGGGCGCGCCCTACTGGAAGGCCGATGCACGCGGTGCCATCGTGGGCCTGACCCGCGGCACCACCGTGGCCCACATCGCGCGTGCGGCGCTGGAGAGCATCGCGTTCCAGAGTGCTGCGCTGTTGCAGGCCATGAGCCGCGATGCCGTCAACGCTGGCGGTTCGCCGGTCGCCGAGCTGCGGGTCGATGGCGGTGCCTGCGTCAACAACCTGCTGATGCAGATCCAGGCCGATCTGCTGGGCATCCCGGTGGTGCGGCCGAAGGTGATCGAGACCACGGCGCTGGGCGCGGCTTACCTCGCTGGTTTGTCGTGCGGCGTCTACAGCAACCTCGACGAACTCAGCGCGCAGTGGCAGGTGGACCGCAGCTTCCGACCCACCATGTCGCGTGCCCGCGCCGAAGAGCTGATGGCGCAGTGGGAGCACGCGGTGCGCAAGACCACGGCGGTCTGATCGAGGCTGCGCACGCGCGCTCGCCGCTTGCGTGCCCAGATCAGAACGCCCGTCACGCACAGCACCGCAATCACCACGCCCATCAGCGACATCAGCACGCGCCCGGGGATGCCGATGATGCGGCCCGAGTGCAGCGGGAACAGGCTCTGCATGACGATGTCGCCCGCGCTGCCGGTGCCCGGCACGCTGTCACCCACCAGGGCAGCGCTGCGCGAGTCGAAGTAGAGCCAGGGGTTGCCCAGGCCGCCGTCGCCGTGGCTGTTGGTCACGTTGTAGAAGCCCACGCCCATCACACCAAACGCGGTGGAGCTGAAGAGCCCACCCGCCGGCTCGGCCCACCCGCGGCGCCGTGCTTCGGCGCTGGCGAGCGCGATCACCTGCTCGGGCGACATGCGCGGCTCGATGGGCTGCTCGGGTGCGGCGGGCGTGCGGCTCGCAAAGGGCGAGGGCGACAGCTCGGAGAACCACGACACCACCGGGCGCATCACCTGGTCGCGCAGGTTCATGCCCACCGAGGTGATGGCCAGCATCAGCACCAGCAGATACACCCACATCGCGCCCGAGCGGTGCAGGTCGAAGTTGAGCTTGTGGCCGCCACTCTTCCAGCGAAAGGCAAACGAGCGCCGCCAGGCGGCCCAGCGAGGGAACGAGATCCACAGCGCGATCAAGCTGTCGAACACCCAGGCGATGGCGATCAGGCCCATCAACCACATGCCGAACTCGATGCCGAAGCCTTCGGGGATGTGCATGCTGTAGTGCAGCTTGTACAGAAACGGCAGCAGGTTCTCGCGCGTCAGCGACACCTTGCCCCACTCGCGCCGGCCCTGTACCTCGGCGCTCACCGGGTCAAGGGCGACCTGGTTGTAGCCCGGCTCGAAAAGCTTGCCGGTGGCCGGGTTCACACGCGGCGCCACCGAGGCCACGAAGGTGTGGCCGGGTTCGATCTGCAGTGGCATGAAGGTCACCCGCACACGCGGGTCGGCGGCCTCGACACGTTGTGCCAGCGCGAGTGGCGACATCGCAACGCCGCTGCTGCTGCGCGCCTGGTAAAGATGCGGGTTCAACCACGCGTCGAGCTCGTGGTCCCACGAGATCACGGCGCCGGTGGCGCCGGCGATGAAGAGGAACAGCGCGGCCGCCAGGCCGAACCAGCGGTGAAGAAGAACGAGGGTGGTGCGCACGTGTGGCCTCGGCGGAGTTGTCAGTAGGCCCAGTTCACGCTCAGCTTGGCGCTGCGCGGCTCGCCGTAGTAGCCCTGGCTCCAGTACAGGCTGTTCACGTACTTTTCATCGGTCACGTTGCCCAGGTTGAGCCGGGCGCTCCAGTGGTCGTTGAAGTCGTAGCGCGCCATCAGGTCGAGCAAGGCATACGCGGGTTGGCGGATCACGACGCCACCGGCTTCGTCGCGGTGGGCCGCGGCGCGCCAGCGCAGCGTGGCGCCGAGCTTGAGCGCATCGAGCGCACGCCAGGTGCCGGCGAGGC
>JACMKJ010000323.1 GCA_014380155.1 Rhizobacter sp.
GTCACCGAGCCGCTGGCTGAGGCCCCCGGCCGGGCCGCGGGCTTGCCGTGCAGGGCGCTGTTCGGGTCCCAGTTCTTGTTTTTCTCGACTTCGGCCGCGTCTTGTTCGGCGGTGCGCTGCGGCACCTTGTTCATGAAGGGCACCGGCACCTTGGCGATGTAGAGCGCCACGCCCAGAGCCAGGGCCAGGCCGACGAGAACGCCCACGATCAAGCCGATCACGAAGCTGCCTCGTTGGCGGCGGGGGCTGGCAGCGCGTTGCATCAACATGGGGTCTCCATCACATCTTGTCGGGGTGGCTCACGCCGAGCAGGGCGAGCGCGTTGCGCAGCACCTGGCGGGTCGCGGCGAGCAGGGCCAGGCGGGCGCGCGTCAGGTCGGCGTTGGCGTCGACCAGGAAGCGCTCGGCGGCATAGTAGCTGTGGAACGCACTGGCCACGTCGCGCAGGTAGAAAGCCACGTCGTGCGGCGCCAGGTCGGCGGCGGCGCGTGTCAGCATCTCGGGGTAGTCGGCCAGCTTGAGCATCAGCGCAGCTTCGGTCGGTGCGGTGAGCAGCGAAAGGTCGGCAGCCGGCAGCGCAGCGAGATCACCACCCCGATCGGTTGACCAATCGCGCAGCACCTTACTCATGCGGGCATGCGCGTACTGAACGTAGTACACCGGGTTCTCGTCGTTCTGCTTCACGGCGATGTCGACGTCGAAGGTGAACTCGGTGTCGGCCTTGCGGCTGATCAGGAAGAAACGCACCGCGTCCTTGCTGGTCCAGTCGATCAGATCGCGCAGCGTGACGTAGCTGCCGGCGCGCTTGGAGATCTTCACCTCGGCACCGTCGCGCACCACACGCACCATGGTGTTGAGCACGTAGTCGGGGTAGCCCTTGGGAATGCCATGGCCCACACCCTGCAGGCCAGCGCGCACGCGGGCGATCGTGCCGTAGTGGTCGGTGCCCTGGCAGTTGATCACCTTGGTGAAACCACGCTCCCACTTGGTGACGTGATAGGCCACGTCGGGCACGAAGTAGGTGTAGCTGCCGTCGGACTTTTTCATGACGCGATCCTTGTCGTCGCCATCGTCCGTGGTCTTGAGCCACAAGGCTCCGTCTTGCTCGTAGGTCTTGCCGGCGGCCACCAGCTTGGCCACCGTGGCCTCGACGCGCCCGCTGGTGTACAGGCCAGATTCGAGAAAGTAGTTGTCGAACTTGACGCCGAAGGCCTGCAGATCAAGGTCTTGTTCGTGGCGCAGATAGGCCACGGCGAACTGGCGGATGTTGTCGAGGTCGTCGGGGTCGCCCGAGGCGGTGAACTCGCGGTCGTCGGCCTGGATGGTTTTTTGGGCCATGAAGTCGGCCGCCACGTCGGCGATGTAGTCACCGTTGTAGGCGTTGGCCGGCCACTGTTCGTCACCGGGCTTCAGGCCCTTGATGCGCGCATGCGTGGAGGTGGCCAGGGTGGCGATCTGCACGCCCGCGTCGTTGTAATAGAACTCGCGTGTGACGTCCCAGCCCTGCGTTTCGAACAGATGGCAAATCGAGTCACCCAACGCGCCCTGACGGGCATGGCCCACGTGCAACGGGCCGGTGGGGTTGGCCGACACGAACTCGACCATCAACTTCTGGCCATGAGCGGGCTGACGACCAAAGGCTTCGGCCGCGCGCAGCACCTCGCCGACCACGGCCTGCTTGGCGGCGGCTTTGAGGCGCAGGTTGATGAAGCCGGGGCCGGCGATCTCCATCGCGTCGACCCATTGCTGCACGGCAGCACGGCGATTGAGGGTGTCGATCAAGGCCTGCGCGAGTTCGCGCGGGTTCTTCTTGAGCGGCTTGGCGAGCTGCATGGCCGCGGTGCATGCCAGGTCGCCGTGCGCAGCTTGTTTGGGCGACTCGAACGCGGCGGTGAGCGTGTTGCCGGGGCTCAGCTCGGCTAGAGACTCCTGCAGCGCGCGCAGCAAGTCTTGTTTGGCTTGGATCATCGGGAGATTCTAAGTGGCGACCCCTTCCAGCTTGCGCTGGCGCAAAGGCGCAGATAAGCGCAACGATTTGTGCCCAATTTGGCATGCAGCGCCGGCGTGACAGTGCCAAGATGCCATTTCGCATGTCTTCTTCTCACACGCCCTCGCCCAGCTCCTTTGGCGGCCTGCCCTTGCCGGCCCAGATCGGCAAGTACCCGGTGCTGCGCCGCCTGGGCGAAGGTGCGACCAGCGAAGTTTTTCTGGCGCGTGATGACTTCAATCAGCGCGACGTGGCGATCAAGCGGGTGCGCGCCGGCGCCACCAACGACCCCACCGACGGGCGTTATTTCGAGCGTTTCTTCAACGCCGAAGCCGCGCTGGTGGGCCGCCTCAAGCACCCGAACGTGGTGCAGATCTACGACGCGGTGGTCGACCCGCACGAGTCGTACCTCGTGATGGAGCACGTGCCCGGCAGCACGCTGCGCCCGTACTGCCGCGCCGACCAGCTGCTGCCGCTGGAGCTGATCGTCGAGATCGGCTTCAAGTGCGCGATGGCGCTCGGTTATGTGTACCGCCAGGGCCTGATCCACCGCGACGTGAAGCCCGCCAACCTGCTGGCCGTGATCAACAACGGCAACATCACCGACGTGAAGATCAGCGACTTCGGCAGCGCGCTCAACATGGCCTCGGAGACGACCCAGGTCTACCGCGTGGGTTCGCTCGCCTACATGTCGCCCGAGCAGCTCGATGGCAGCACGCTCGATTGCCGCGCCGACATGTACTCGCTGGGCGCCGTGCTCTACCACCTGATCGCCGGGCGCCCGCTGTTCGACTCGACCTCGCAGTCGGCCATGATGAACCAGATCTACACCGCCGAGCCCACGCTGCTGTCGGCCTTGCGCTCGGGTGTGGGCTCGGGTGTCGACAACGTGATCCTGTCGGCCGTGGCCAAGCGCCCCGAAGACCGCTACACCACCTGGGACGATTTCGCCCAGGCGCTCTCCAGCCTGATCACCACCCAGCAGGTGCCGCGCGGCCACTTGCAGGGCGTGCTCGATTCGGAGCGCTTCAACCTCTTGCGCTCGCTCGACTTCTTCAGCAACTTCGGTGACGTCGAGCTGTGGGAGGTGGTGCACCGCGCCAAGTGGCAACGGTTCCCGTTCGGCCACGCGCTCTACAGCAAGGGCGAAGAGGGCAACAGCTTTCACATCATTGCGCAGGGCGAGGTCGAGGTGTACCGCGATGGCGACAAGGTGGCCCAGCTCGGCGGCGGCACCTCGGTGGGCGAGATGGCTTACCTCGCACCCAGCCCCGAGCTGCGGCGCCACAGCACCAACGTGATCGTCACCGACCCGGCGACGACCATCTCGTTCACGCCCGACACGCTGGCCCAGGTCAGCCCCAACTGCCGGCACCTCTTCGACGAAGCCTTCATCCGCGTGCTGGTGCGCCGTCTGCACGCCGCGCACGAGGCCATCGCCCACCCAAGGCGAATTCTTTGACGGGCTTGCGCCGTGTCGGCGCGGCAACGTCTTGATGCGTTGAGTGGCTTGCTGGGGGCGTGCGGCAGTGCTCCAATCCGACCCGGCGAACCCCTCGTCTTCATACACCCCGGGAAGGAACCTCCATGAAACACCTGATCAGCGTGCTGGCCGTTGCCCTGTCTTCCTTCGCCGTGTCGGCGCATGCCGTCGACGCCGCATCGGCACCGACCAAACAACAGTCCAAGATGACCACTTGCAACGCCGACGCCGGCGACAAGAAGGGCGACGAGCGCAAGGCCTTCATGAAGACCTGCCTCTCGAACAAACCGGTGAGCGCCAAGGCCGCCGCCCAGCAGGAAAAGATGAAAACCTGCAACGCCGACGCCAAAGACAAGAAGGGCGACGAACGCAAAACCTTCATGAAAACCTGCTTGTCCAACAAGCCCGCCTGAGCGAGCCACTTCGAATCAAACGCCCGGCATGCCGGGCGTTTTTCATTCCGGGTTCAGCTTTTCTGCTGCCAGTAGGCCGTGTCGCCGTAGCGCTGCTTCAAATAGTCGACCCACAGCCGCACCCGCAGCGGCAGGTGTTTGCGTTGCGGAAAAAGCGCGTAGATGCCATTGGGCGGTGCGGCGAATTCATCCAGCACGCTCACCAGCGTGCCGGCTGCCACCTGGCTGTGCACCTCCCAGGTGGAGCGCCAGGCGATCCCGAGCCCAGCCAGGCACCAGTCGTGCAGCACCTGGCCGTCACTGCAGTCGAGGCGCCCGTTCAGGCGCAGGTGGATCATTTCGCCGCCGAGCGTGAAGGCCCAGCCGCGCGTCTGGCTGGCGTCGGTGCTGAGCGTGAGGCAATCGTGGCGGGCCAGGTCATTGGGGTGACGCGGTGTGCCCGCGCGCGCCAGGTAGGTCGGTGTGGCCACGCACAGGCGCCGGTTGTCGGCCAGGCGCACGCTGACCAGGCTGCTGTCGGGCAGGTCGCCCACGCGCACGGCGCAATCAAAACCTTCGTTGACGATGTCGACCAGCCGGTCGCTCAGGTTCAACGACACGTTCACATCAGGGTGCTGTGCCACAAAACCGGGCACCAACGGCGCCACGTGGCGGCGCCCGAAACCAGCCGGCGCCGTGATGCGCAAGTAACCACTGGCTTTCACGCCGCCTTCGCTGACGCTGGCTTCGGCATTCGCCAGATCGGCGAGCAAGCGTTGGCAGTCTTCGAGAAAGGCGCTGCCTTCGTGGGTCAGCGTGATGCGGCGGGTGGTGCGCAGCAGGAGCTTCACGCCCAGCCGCTCTTCCAGCGCGTCGATGCGCCGGCCCACCACCGCCGGGGCCATGCCTTCGGCGGCTGCGGCGGCGGTCAGGCTGCCCTTGGCGGCCACCGCGACGAAGGATTCGATCTGCTTGAGCTTGTCCATGGGCCGCGAGATTACCTCTCGCCGAGTCATGAATCTTGCGTGTGCAGGCTACTTAATAAACGCTGGGATATCGAATAGATTCCTTCTTTTGCCGATTCCCTGAGGAAACCATGACCGCACGCACCCCCGTCCACAGCCTGCAGGTGGCCACCGAGCTGCACCGCTTCATCGAAGACCAGGTGCTGCCCGGCACCGGCGTCGCGAGCGCCCATTTCTGGAAAGGCTTCGATGCCCTCGTGCGCGACCTCGCGCCCAAGAACATCGCGCTTCTGGCCGAACGCGACCGCCTGCAAACCGAGATGGACGCCTGGCACACCGCCAACCCGGGCCCCATCGGCGACATGAAGGCCTACCGCAAGCACCTGGAGGCCATCGGCTACCTGACCCCGCAGCCGAAGAAGGCCAAGGCGACCACCAAGAATGTCGACGCCGAGCTGGCCCTGCAAGCCGGCCCGCAGCTGGTGGTGCCCATCCTCAACGCACGCTACGCGCTCAACGCCGCCAACGCACGCTGGGGCTCGCTGTACGACGCGCTGTACGGCACCGATGCGCTGTCCGAAGCCAACGGCGCCACCCGCGCCGGCGCCTACAACCCGGTGCGTGGCGCCAAGGTCATCGAATACGCACGCTACGTGCTCGACCGCACCGCGCCGCTCGACAAGGGCTCGCACATCGACTCGGCCGGCTACACCGTCAAGGGCGGCAAGCTGGTCATTGCGTTGAAGAACGGCAAGACCACCGGCCTGAAAGACGGCAAGCAGTTCATCGGCTACCAAGGTGACGCCGCTGCGCCCTCGTCGGTGCTGCTGGTGCACAACGGCCTGCACCTCGATATCCGCATCGACCGCAACACCGCCATCGGCGAAAAAGACCCGGCCGGTGTGTGCGACCTGGTGCTCGAAGCCGCGCTCTCCACCATCCTCGACCTCGAAGACTCGGTCGCCGTGGTCGACGCCGAGGACAAGGTGCTGGCTTACGGCAACTGGCTGGGAATCTTGAAAGGCACGCTGACCGAATCCGTCAGCAAGGGTGGCAAGACCTTCACCCGCGGCCTCAACCCAGACCGCGTCTACCACGGCCCCAAGAAGGGCAAGGTCACGCGGCACGGCCGCTCGCTGATGTTCGTGCGCAACGTGGGCCACCTGATGACCAACCCGGCCATCCTGTACGGCGGCGACAAAGAGATTCCCGAAGGCATCCTGGACGCCGTGGTCACCACCACCATCGCACTGCACGACCTCGCACGCACACAGAAGCCTGGTATCAAGAACTCGCGCACCGGCTCGGTCTACATCGTCAAGCCCAAGATGCACGGCCCGGCTGAAGTGGCGTTTGCCGCCGAGCTGTTCTCGCGCGTCGAAGCGCTGCTGGGCCTGCCCGACAGCACCGTCAAGCTGGGCATCATGGACGAAGAGCGCCGCACCAGCGTCAACCTGAAGGCCTGCATCGCCGCCGCCGCATCGCGCGTGGCCTTCATCAACACCGGCTTCCTCGACCGCACCGGCGACGAGATGCATAGCTGCATGCAGGCCGGCCCCGTCATGCGCA
>JACMKJ010000324.1 GCA_014380155.1 Rhizobacter sp.
GCGCCGGGGCCTCTGGCACCGGCGTCACCGAAGTTGCCGCCGAAACCGCCACCCGATCCACCACTGCCCCCGCCCGGCCTGGCGCCACCGCCGGAATGACCGCCCGCGCCAGTATCGAAGTCGCCACTTCCGCTCGACCCGAAATGCCCACCGCCCGTGGTCATCCCGGTGTCGCGTGACAGGGTGTCGTAGCCCGAGATGACACGGTCCCGGTTGAGTTCGTTGCCTGGGCCCTCGACGCCGCGAACCGTGAGGCCTACCGGCTGAACGCCGCGGGCACGGAAGTCCTTGAGGATGTCGGCGTAGCAGCCCGGCATCACCCTGGCCATGGCCAGGCCGAGCTCGCGTGCCAGCAGCTTGCGGCTCTCGCGGTCGTTGGTGACGTTGGCGATGGCGCGGTAGGCCGCTGCGCCCAGCATCTCGCCGCGCAAGGGGTTGCGGTCGTGGTCGGCGCGGCCGAGGCCGAGCAGTTGGCCGGTGTACGAGGCCACCTCGCGCAGCTCCCATTCGCAAGCGTGGGTGATGGCTTGGCCGATGCGGTCGGCGAACATGCGCTCCTCGACCTCGGAGTCATCGACCAGACTGAGTGACTGCCAGTCGGTTTCAGCCAGGCTGCGGCCGGGCTCGTGACCCGGGTTCAGTTCGCGTGTGATCTTCTTGCTGAGGGTGTCGCCGAACACCAGCACAAAGGTGCTCATGTGGCGGCGCAGGTCGAGTTGGGCGTTGACGAGGGCGTCGCGGTCGAAAATGCGTGCGGCGGCCGACGCCAGCAGGCCCAGGTGGTCGGACACGCGATCCGCCACGCCCGCGGTGGTCGTCTTGATGTGGTTCATGGCTGCATCGAAAGCAGCCTGGGCGCGTGGGTCGGTCTGATTCATCTCGAACGGGGCCGCCGTCGGCCAGCCGGGACGCGCTCACGGACAAGCTCGCAACGTGAGCGCACGGCCTGCAAGTATGGGGCCAAATGGCCGCCCGCCGCCACGCCGTTGCCGCGCGGCGACGGGCGTCGCCGCTCGAAATCAGCCTGCGGCGGCGGGAAATCCGCTCACTTTTTCAGCGAATCGCGAATCTCGCGCAGCAACATCACATCTTCTGGTGTGGGGGCGGGTGGCGCGGCTGGGGCGTTCTTCTTCAGGCGGTTGATCTGCTTGACCATCATGAAAATGATGAACGCGAGGATCATGAAGTTCAGTGCCACCGTGATGAAGTTGCCGTAGGCGAACAAGGGCACGCCCGCCTTGGTCAAGGCCTCATAGGTCATCGGTCCCTTGAAGTCGGCCGGCGGGTTGGAGAGCATCACGAAGTAACTTGAGAAGTCGAGCCCGCCGATCAGTTTGCCCACGATGGGCATGATCAGGTCCTTGACGATCGAATCGACGATCTTCCCGAAGGCTGCTCCGATGATGACGCCGACCGCCAGGTCGACGACGTTGCCCTTCATCGCAAATTCCTTGAACTCGGACGCAAATCCCATGGGTTTCTCCTGTGTTGGGTGCGGCGCAGTATTGCCGAGCGAGACGAGATGTCAAGGCGCTGGCGGGAGCCTCGCCTGCGAGCGGCAACGGATCTGGTGGTACAGCGCGGCCAGCGGGCTTGACACGTCCGCTAGAATCGCGGGTTGCCCCTGAGTAGAAGTCAGTATTGAGGACCCCCATGAGTGATCAGCAAGTCGATCAAGGCCGCCGTACCTGGGTTGCCATCACCTGCGGCGCAGGCGCCGTTGGTGGCATTGCCGCCGCGGTTCCCTTCGTCAGCACCTTCCAACCCTCCGAGCGAGCCCGCGCAGCCGGCGCCGCCGTCGAGGTCGATATCAGCGCCCTCAAGCCGGGCGAGAAGCTGACCGTCGAATGGCGTGGCAAACCGGTATGGATCATCAAGCGCACGCCTGATCAGCTGGCCGCCCTGCCCAAGGTTGATTCGCAGCTGGCTGACCCAAAATCCGAGCGCAATCCCGACGAGTTGACCCCCGCCTACGCGCGCAACGAACACCGTTCGATCAAGCCCGAAGTGCTGGTGGCCGTGGGCATTTGCTCCCACCTCGGCTGCTCGCCGTCGGACAAGTTCCAGCCCGGCGCCCAGCCTTCGCTGCCGGATGACTGGACGGGCGGCTTCCTCTGCCCATGCCACGGTTCCACTTTCGACATGGCAGGCCGTGTGTTCAAGAACAAGCCAGCGCCCGACAACCTCGAAGTGCCCCCCCACATGTACTTGTCTGACAGCCGGATCATCATCGGCGAAGACAAGAAGGCCTGAGCCAGGCTGCAGCGGCATTTCAGGAGAATTTCATGGCCGAATTCAAACAAGTCAGCCCCACTGCACCGATCGGCGAAAAGCTGTTGACGTGGGTCGATAACCGTTTCCCCGCGAGCAAGCTCTACAAAGAGCACTTGAGCGAGTACTACGCTCCGAAGAATTTCAACTTCTGGTACGTCTTCGGTGGGCTCGCGCTGCTGGTGCTGGTGATCCAGATCGTCACCGGCATCTTCCTCGTGATGCACTACAAGCCCGATGCCGCCAAGGCCTTCGAGTCGGTCGAGTACATCATGCGCGACGTGCCATGGGGTTGGCTGGTGCGCTATATGCGCTCCACCGGCGCGTCGGCGTTCTTCGTCGTCGTCTACCTGCACATGTACCGCGGCATGATCTACGGCAGCTACCGCAAGCCGCGTGAGCTGGTCTGGATCTTCGGCTGCGCGATCTTCCTGTGCCTGATGGCAGAGGCCTTCTTCGGCTACCTGCTGCCGTGGGGCCAGATGTCGTACTGGGGTGCCCAGGTCATCGTGAACCTGTTCGCAGCGGTGCCCTTCGTCGGCC
>JACMKJ010000325.1 GCA_014380155.1 Rhizobacter sp.
AGCCAGAAGGTCGACGAAAACTACCTCCGCGAGTCGATGCTCGATCCCAACAAGCAGGTGGTGAAGGGCTACGCGCCCTCCATGCCCACCTACCAGGGCAAGTTGAGCGACAAGGACATCGACGGATTCATCGAGTACATCAAGACTCTGAAGTAAAGGAACGGAACCATGGCGTCACCCACGACGACAGCCGATGCGGCCATCCCCCAAGCCAAGGGCGCCGACGAAAACTACCTGACCCACGACAAGGGCTTCCTTTCCTGGATCCTCACGCTAGATCACAAGCGAATCGGCGTGATGTACCTGGCGTCGGTGCTGGCCGCCTTCGCGCTGGGCGGCTTCTTCGCGCTGCTCGTGCGGACGGAGCTAATTACGCCCGGCCGCACGATCATGAACCACGACACCTTCAACCAAATGTTCACGCTGCACGGCGCGATCATGGTGTTTCTGGTGATCATTCCGGGCATCCCCGCAGCGCTCGGCAACATCATCTTGCCGCTGCAGCTGGGCGCGAAGGACGTGGCTTTCCCCAAGCTGAACCTAGCAAGCTACCACCTTTGGATCATCGGCTGCCTGTTCATGCTCACCTCGCTGGTGATCAACGCGGCAGATACGGGCTGGACATTCTATGCGCCCTACAGCACCACCACCACCACCGCGGTGGTGCCGGCGGCGTTCGGGGCGTTCATCCTGGGCTTCAGCTCGGTTTTTACGGGCCTGAATTTCATCGTCACGATTCACAAGCTGCGCCCGCCCGGCATGACGTTTTTCCGCATGCCACTGTTCGTTTGGGCGCTGTACTCCACCGCGCTGATTCAGGTGCTGGCGACTCCGGTCATCGGCATCACGCTGCTCATGTTGATCGTCGAGCGCGTGTTCGGCCTGGGTATCTTCGACCCGGCGCTCGGCGGAGATCCGGTGCTTTTCCAGCACTTTTTCTGGTTCTACTCGCACCCGGCCGTCTACATCATGATCGTGCCGGCGTTCGGCGTGGTAAGCGAGATCATCCCGGTTTTCTCGCGCAAGCGGCTGTTCGGCTACCAGTTCATCGCCATCAGCAGCTTGGCCATCGCCTTCTTGGGCTTCTTGGTGTGGGGCCACCACATGTTCACGAGCGGTCAGTCCGTGCTGGCCGGCACCATCTTCAGCGCCATCACGTTCTTGATCGCCATCCCCACGGCCATCAAGATCTTCAACTGGGTGTCGACCATGTACAAGGGTCGCATTCACCTGGATACGCCGATGCTGTACGCGCTGGCGTTCTTGTGGGTGTTCACGATTGGTGGTTTGACGGGTGTGTTCTTGGCCGTCATGGGCGTCGACGTGCACTTGCACGACACCTATTTCGTCGTCGCGCACTTCCACTACGTGATGATGGGCGGCGCTATCACGGCGCTGATGGGCGGCCTGCACTACTGGTGGCCGAAGGCCTTCGGCCGCATGTACAACGAGCGCACCGGCCGCATCGGCGCGGTGTTCGTGTTCGTCGGCCTGAACCTCACGTTCTTCCCGCAGTTCATCTTGGGTAGCCGCGGCATGCCGCGCCGTTACTACAACTACCTGCCGGAGTTCCAAGACCTGCACCAGCTGTCTACGGTCGGGGCGTGCACGCTCGGCATCGGCTTCTTGATCACGGCGGTGTCGCTGGTTCGTTCGCTGAAGAACGGCAAGAAGGCGCCGAACAACCCGTGGGGTGCGGTCACGCTCGAGTGGACGACCACCTCGCCGCCGCCCTACTACAACTTCCACACGCCCCCGCCCGTCACGGCCGGCCCGTACGACGGCTTCGAGAACCTCGTCTATGACGAGAAGATCGAAGGCTACGTGGCGAAGAAGGCCTGAGCAGGACCGCAGGACAGAAAATGGCTGAACCTACTACCGCAACCGAGGCCGCCAAGAAGGCGTCCGCGCCGCCGCCGGCCGCTCACGACCACGGCCACGACGACCACGGCCACGGGCACCACGATCCGATCCACGCGGCCAACCCGCACCTGGCGCATCACTTCGACACGCCACAGCAGCAGTTCGACGCCGGCAAGCTCGGTATCTGGCTGTTCCTGCTGACCGAGGTGCTGTTCTTCGCCGGGTTGTTCTGCGCGTACACCGTGTACCGCTCGATGCACCCGGAGGTGTTCGTCTACGCGCACTACTTCCTCGATACCAAGCTGGGCGCGCTCAACACCTGCGTGCTGCTCGGCTCGAGCCTCACGGCTGCCTGGGCGGTGCGCAACGCGCAGCTCGCCGAGAAGAAGCTGCTGATCGTGAACATCGTGATCACGATCGTCTGCGCTTTCACCTTCATGGGCGTGAAGTACGTCGAGTACGCACACAAGTTCCACGACGGCCTTTTGCCCGGAAAGCACTTCCAGCCCAAGGAGCAGATCTGGGAGCTGAAGTCGTTCCGCGATAAGCACCCCGAGGCCGCCGAGTACGCAGAGAAGCTGCACAAGCGAGCGGCGCACGCCGCCAAGGCGGGCGCGCCGACGACCGGCACCGCTGCCGAGGCACCGAGCGCAGGCGCCGTCGCCAAGCAGCAAACGGTGTACGAGAAGCCATCGGCCGACGAGCTCGAGCCGCTGATCGCCGCCGGTTTGGTCGGTCCGCGCGCGTTGGATCCGAGCGCGCCCATCTCGCGCCCGCGCATGGCGCACGTCTTTTTCGGCATCTACTTCTTCATGACGGGCCTGCACGGTTTCCACGTGCTGGTCGGCATCGGCATCTGGGTCTGGATGCTGCTCAAGGCGATGAAGGGGCAGTTCGGACCTAGCTACTTCGGCCCGATCGACTTCACCGCCCTGTACTGGCATTTGGTCGATCTGATCTGGATCTACCTGTTCCCTCTCCTCTATCTGATCCACTGAAGGACGGCTTTTCATGAGCGACGACAAGCCCGAGGCAGAAAAGCCCGAGACCACCAGCGAGAGCGTGCGCTCGTCGCAGCGGCCGAACATGGCTGATTTGCACAGCCCTGAGGCAGATGGAGCGGAGCCGACCGACAGTGAGCGAAGCGCACTGCAAATGACCGACAAGCCCAAGGCGGACCTGGCCAACCGCGACGGCGATGCTCACACGAGCGGCGACGCCCATCACGAGCCGGGCGCGCACACCAATTCACACGGTGACGGCCACGATCACGGTTTGGCTCACACCACTCCGGTGTCGTTGCTGTTCGGGATCTTGGGCGCGCTGCTGGTGCTGACCATCGCCACCGTCGCCGTCACGTCCATCGACTTGGGCGCGCAGGGCAACCTGGTAGTCGCGATGGTGATCGCAACCATCAAGGCCGCCCTGGTTTGCACCTTCTTCATGCACTTGCTGTGGGACAAGAAGTTCAACACCGTCTTGTTCCTCACGTCGGTGCTGTTCATGATCTTGTTCCTGTCGATGGCGGTAACTGATCGCGGCGAATACCAACACGACGTCGACGCCTACCGCGCCAGCCAACTCGCGCCGAAGTAACAGGCAAGCGAGAGGCAGGAAGACGGGAAGGTTTTGGGGGGTCGCGCTGCGGCCGCGAGAGCCCCCTACCCACAACGTCGCCAGTCACCTGCTCGAACAAGAAAATCTCGCCCTTCCCGACTTCTCGCCTTCCTGCACTCTCGCTCGTTTAGCGTCGTGCTAGCGCCGCAAGTGTCCGCGGGAATTGCGAAGACGACGCCGCGGAACTAGGTGTCTGACCATGTCGTTACGGGTCTTGGGTGCGCCGCTAGTATCGGTGTTCTTGTTCGCTGCCTGCGGCGAAAGTGAGAGCTCACCGCCAGCGAATAGAGGTGGGGCGAGCAATGCGGGCAGCGCCGGCAAGTCTGGCCAAGCGGGCAGCGTGTCGGCTGGCCAAGGCCACGGCGGCGCCGCAGGTAGCGGCTCCGCCGGCGAGCCGACGGCA
>JACMKJ010000326.1 GCA_014380155.1 Rhizobacter sp.
ACGAAGACGACGCCCGAGGTGCCCAGCGACAAGAAGCCATCACCGGGCCGCACCACGCCCACGCCGATGGCGCCAGCGGCGTTGTCGCCCGCACCGGCGGCCACGCGCACATCAGGTCTGAGCCCCCAGGCCTGTGCCCAGCGCGGCAACAGCGTGCCGACGGCGTCGCTGCCTTCGTGCAGCGTGGGCATCTGGTCGGCGCGCATGCCGCTGGCCGCCAACATCGGTGGGCTCCAGCAGCGCTCGGCCACGTCGAGCCAGAGCGTGCCGGCGGCGTCGGAGCAATCGCTGCTCATCACGCCGGCCAGTTGCCACACCAGCCAGTCCTTGGGCAGCAACACCTTGGCCACGCGGGCGAACAGCTCGGGCTCGTGCTGCGCCACCCACATCAGCTTGGGCGCGGTGAAGCCGGCCATCACGCGGTTGGCGGTGATCTGCCACGTGGCCGGCTCGCGGGCTTCGAGCTCGGCGCACTGGGCCTGGCTGCGGCCGTCGTTCCACAGGATGGCCGGGCGCAAGACCTCGCCCTCCGCATCGAGCAACACCGCGCCGTGCATCTGGCCCGCGGTGGCCAGCGCGCGCACGCCGTGCCATTGCGCGGGTGTGGCTTTCTGGCGCAGCTCGCGCACGGCCTGGTGGGTCGCGGCCAGCCAATCGGCCGGGTTCTGTTCGGACCACAGCGCGTGCGGGCGCTGCACCTGCAGCGGCGCGTTGGACTCGGCCAGCAATTGCCCGCTGGCCGAAAGCAGCACGGCCTTGACGCCCGAGGTGCCCAGGTCGAGGCCGAGCGCGATGGTGTCATCGACACTCATGGTGCGCTCTCCTGCTGGCCGAAGCACTCCGCCACGCGCGTGACCTTCTTGCCGGCGATGATCATGCCCAGCACCTCGTCTTCGGTCACGTCAGACGTGCGGTAGGTGCCCACGGTCTTGCCGTTCTTCATCACCGACAGTCGGTCAGACAGGCCGAACACGTCGGGCATGTCGTGCGAGATGAGGAAGATGCCCACACCGCTGGCCTTGAGCTTGCGCACCAGCTCGTGGACCATGCGCGTCTCTTCGGGCCCGAGGGCGGCGCAGGGTTCGTCCATGATCAGCGCGCGTGCGTTGAAGTAGAGCGCCCGCGAGATGGCGACCACCTGGCGCTGCCCGCCCGAGAGCGAACGCACCGGCACGCGGATGTTCTTGAAGTTGGGGTTCAGGCGGTGGAACACATCGCGTGCGGCCTTCTCCATCGCGTAGTCGTCGAGCGTGCCCCAGCGGGTGAGCAGCTCGCGGCCCAGGAACAGGTTGGCCACGCTGTCGAGGTTGTCAGCCAGGGCCAGGGTCTGGTAGATGGTTTCGATGCCGAGCTTCTGCGAATCGGCCGGGCTCTCGAGCTGCACCGGCTGGCCCGCGACCCGCACTTCGCCGCTGTCGATGCTGAAGGCACCGGCCAGCAACTTCATCAGCGTGGACTTGCCGGCGCCGTTGTGGCCCAGCAGGGCCACCACTTCGCCCGGGTGCACCGACAGGCTCACACCCTCTACCGCGCGCACACCGTGGAAGGCCTTGTGGATGTCGCGCATCTCGATGAGCGGCGTGGTGGATGGCGATGTGTTCACTGGCGTGCTCATGTCATGCGCTCCCCGGTGGCGCGGCGGTAGAGCACGTCGAACACCACGGCCACGATCAGCACCTGGCCGATGATGACCATGCGAAGGCCGATGTTCACGTCGAGCAACAGCAGACCCGACTCCAGGAACTGGATCACCAGCGCGCCCAGCACCGAGCCCAGCACGGTGCCGCTGCCACCCGACAGGGCCACGCCGCCGATCACCGCGGCGGCGATCACGTACAGCTCCATGTTGGAGCCCAGCGAGTTGGTACCGGCGTTCAGCCGCGACACCGAGACCACCGCGGCCACGGTCACCATCACGGCCAGCAGCAAGAAGAGCTTGAGCATGACCCGCTTCACCGGGATGCCCACCAGCAACGCCGCTTCGGGGTTGCCGCCGATGGCATAGACATAGCGCCCGAAGCGCGTGCGATTGACGATGAAGGCCATGCCCGCCACCACCACGCCCCAGATCACCACCGGGATCGGAATGCCCTGGCCCGCGCCCTTGTCGGCCAGCACATAGGTGTTCATCGTGGCCACGAAGCCGAGCAGTGAGGCCATGAAGAAAAGCGTGAGCCCGGCCTCGAACCACAGCGGCCGCAGCGGGAAGCCGTGCGCATGCGCCCTGCGCCGTCGCGACACGGCGTTCCAGGCCAGCAGCAACGACAGGCCCAGGCCCAGCAACCAGCTGAGCACGGGGCCGAGCGAGCCTTCGAGGCCGCCGCCGATCATCAGGAAGACGGGGTCGTTGACGGGCTGTGTCTTGCCGTCGGCCACCAGGAAGGCGGCGCCGCGAAACGACATCAGGCCGCCCAGCGTCACCACGAAAGAGGGCACGCCCAGGTAGGCGGTGAGCCAGCCCTGGTAGAGCGCGATGGCCAGCGACAGCGCCAGCCCGGCCAGCGAGGCCGGCACCCAGTGCCAGCCCTTGGTGTACATGAGAAAGGCAATCAGCACACCCACCACGCCCATCACCGAGCCGACCGACAGGTCGATCTGGCGCGCCACGATGATCAGCGCCACGGCGGCCGCGACGATGCCCACCACCGCCGTCTGCTGGGCGATGTTGTAGAGGTTCTCAGGCGTCAGGAAGGTGCCCGTGAGCACATGAAAGACCAGCGCCATGGCGATCAACACGCCCGCCATGATGGACAGGCGCAGGTCGAGGCTGCTGATTTGAAGTTGGTTCCACATGGGGTGCTTCTGCGTGCCGGACAGGCGCGTGCGCCGCATGACGCGGCACACGCGGGGCTACAAACCGCTTACTTGCAGGCGGCAGGGCCGGCTGCCTTGTCAACGCCCTTGCACAAGGCGTCTTTGGAGATGTGGCCGGCCTTGACGACCACGTCGAGGTTGGCCTGCGTCACCGGCACGGCCTTGAGGAAGATCGCGGTCATCGGGATCTTCTTCTCGCCTTCGGCCCAGGTCGACGAGCCTGCGACCTTCTTGCCACCGGCCAGCGCGAGGGCCGCAGTGGCGGCTTCGCGGCCGAGGTCACGTGCGTCTTTCCAGACCGACACCGTCTGCGTGCCCAGTGCCACGCGGTTCAGCGCGGCGTGGTCACCGTCCTGGCCCGACACCGGCACGCCCTTCAGGCCGCGTGCCGACAGGGCCGCCACGGCGCCACCAGCAGTGCCGTCGTTCGAGGCCACCACCGCGTCGACCTTGTTGGCGTTCTTGGTGAGGATCTGCTCCACGTTCTTTTGCGCCACTTCGGGCTTCCAGCCTTCGGTGTACTCCTCGCCGACGATTCGAATGTCGCCCTTCTTGATGGCATCGGCCAGCACCTCTTGTTGGCCTGCGCGCAGGAAGTCGGCGTTCGGGTCGGTGGGCGAGCCCTTGATCATCACGTAGTTGCCCTTCGGCTTGGCGGCCAGCACGGCGCGCGCCTGCATGCGGCCCACTTCCTTGTTGTCGAAGGTGATGTAGAACACCCCGGGCGCTTCGATCAGGCGGTCATAGGCGACCACCGGAATGTTCTTTGCCTTGGCCTTGGCGAGCGCGGGAACGATGGCGTCCTTGTCCATGGCCAGGATGATCAGCGCCTTGGCGCCCTTGGCGATGAGGCCGTCGATGTCGGCCAGCTGCTTCTCGGGCGAGCCGCCCGCGTCGGCGCTGACATAGCTGCCGCCTGCCTTGGCCAGCTGTCCCTTGATGGCGGCCTCGTCGGTCTTCCAGCGCTCTTCCTGGAAGTTGGACCAGCTCACGCCGACCAGGGTTTGTGCCATCGCCAGGCTGCCGAAGGTGGCCAGAAAGCCGGCGGCCAGAAGTTTGTGTTTCAGGTGCATGTTGTCTCCTTGCTGTTGTTGATGAACGCGCCGGCATGCAACGGGAGCCGGCTCGCGCTGGTGGTCATGCGTCGGGCCGTCTCCCGCCGCTTTCGTGATCAACGCCGTGGCGCGAGATCGATTCGACGACCTCGGTCGATTCGTCGAGCCGCTGCAGCACCAGCGAGGCGGCGCCGCGCGCCCACACCTCGTCGCCCTGGTGGCGCACCACCAGCTGCACGGCCTCGCGGTGCGGCAGCAGCATGGCCTGCGTCATGGCTTCGCGCAGGGCGGGCTCGTAGAGGTCGGCCGCACTCGTGCCGTCACCATCGAGCAGCACCAGTTGAGGCGCCAGCAGGTTGACCACGTTGCCTATCCATTGGCCGAGCGTGCTGCCTTGTGTCTCGAAGATCTCGCGGGCGCGTGCATTGCCCTGGCGCGCCAGCTTGATCAGCTCAGCGTGGGCGGCCATCACACCCTCGGCCGTCAGCGGCTCGTCGCCGGCCAGGAGCCCGGCCTGCCGACCCTGGCGCACCAGCGCGTAGTGCGCGACGTAGGCCTCCAGGCAACCTTGTTTACCGCACTGGCAGGTGAAGCCGTTGCGCTGCAGCTGCAGGTGCGCCAGCTCGGAGGCCAGGCCCGAGTGCCCGCGGTAGATTTCGCCATTGAGCACGAGGCCCAGGCCCAGGCCGTGTTCGAGTGTGACCACCGCCATGTTGGCCACACGCGCGGCGTGCCCGAACCACTGCTCGGCCAGCGCGAGCATGTTGGCGTCGTTCTCGATGAAGACGGGCACACCCATCGCGTCGGTGAGCGCCTGGTCGAGCGACGCGGTGTCTTTGCGCGTGGCGGGTTTGAGCACCGGTGACCACAGCACTTCACCCCGCATCGAATCGACGAAGCCGGGCAGCGCCACACCCACGCCCGCCAGCCGCTGGCGCACGGCGCCACCAGCGCCGGCCAGGCAGGACTCGATTTCGCGCGCCAGGGTTCGCACCAGCGCGGTCTGTGTCATGGGCGAGGAGAGCGGCACCTTCAGCGTGTTGCGCACGCCGCCCGCAAAGTCGCACAAGGCCACGGTCAACTGGTGCACCGCCACCTTCACGCCGACCACCCAGGCGTGATCGGGGTTCATCGCCAGCTCGCGTTCGCGCCGGCCACCGCCTTGCGAGGGCCGCGCGCCCACTTCGATCAGCGCGCCGCTCTCAAGCAGGCGCCGCGTCAGCGTCGACACGGCGGGCTGGCTCAGCCCGGTGCGCTCAGCAATTTCCGCACGCGACAGCGGCTCGCTCGCCAGGCGGACGGCATGCAGTACCTGGTACAGGTGCAGCTGCGAGATTTGCCGTGATTGAAGACGCGCCATGCCAGTCCATTGAAATAATGCGGCATTTTATTTCGGCGAGTTTTAATTGAATGGGGACTTACCCGCGTTGCACCGAAGGGGGTGCTACCAGTCTTCCTTCACCGCCAAGGCCACCTGCCGCGTGGCTGCGCCACGGGCGGCGATCCAGGCGGTGAGGGTGCCCGCCAGGACCACCGCGCAACACAGCGCGGCCAGGCGGCCCCAGGGCAGCACCAGCTCCATGGTCCAGTGAAAACTCTGCGGGTTGACCACGTGCACCAGCACCACGCTCACCGCCAAACCCAGAAGCAAGCCGAGCAGCGCGCCGGCGGCCGTCCACACCGCGCCTTCGGCAGCCACCACGGTGAGCACCTGGCGGCGCGTGAGGCCCAGATGAGCGAGCAGGCCGAACTCCTTGCGCCGCGCCAGCACCTGCGCCGAGAAGCTGGCCGCGATGCCAAACAGGCCGATCGCAATGGCCACCGCCTGCAACCAGTAGGTCACGGCGAAGCTGCGGTCGAAGATGCGCAGCGACAGGGCGCGCAGCTGGCCGGCGGTGGCAAATTCGACCGCGCCCTTGTCCAGGCCCAACTCGTCGATGAGTTCGCGCAAAGCCTGCTGCACCGCGGCCACGTCGGCGCCCGGTTGCAGCCACAGCGACATGTCGTTGACCTGTGTGTCACGCGTCAAACGCTGGTAGTCGGGTGCGGCCAGCGTGACGGCGCCGTGCTGGCGCGCGTAGTCACGCCACACGCCGCGCACGAACACGGGTGTGCTCTGGCCGTCGGGCAGCGGCAACATAAAACGCGTACCGGGCAGCGCGCCGTACAGGCTGACCATGGCCTCGCTCACGTACGCCGCGGTTTCACCAGGTGGCAGATCGAGCAAGGTGCCGATCAGCGGCAGCTCCTGGGCCGGTTGGGC
>JACMKJ010000327.1 GCA_014380155.1 Rhizobacter sp.
CACCGGCGCGGGTGGCGTCTGCACCACTTCCGGCGCAGCCGGCTGGGAGCTGAGGGCCCACCAGACTGCACCCGCCACGAACACGGCGGCGAACGCGCCGGCAGCCCACACCATCGAGCGCTTGCGAGAGTCGGGGGGTTCGTCGGCCGTTTCGGCGCTGTCCTGGGCGTGCTCTTCGAGCCAGTGGCGCAGTTCGCGCGACAAGGCGCGGGCCGAGCGGTAGCGGTCGTCGGGGTTCTTTTCCATCGCCTGCGAGGCGATGTCGGACAGCGCCTTGGGCACGGTGGCGTCGACCTCGTGAGCCTTGGGCGGCACGAACTCGACCACCGCATCGGTGATCTCCTTCAACGAGGCGCCACGGAAGGGCCGCATGCCGGTCAGCAGCTCATAGAGCACCACGCCGAGCGAGAACACGTCGCAGCGCCGGTCCACCGGCTGCTGGCGCACCTGCTCGGGGGACATGTAGTAGGGCGAGCCGCCGGCCACGTCGCCCTCGGCATGGGCTTCGTGCTGGTGGGCGACACGGGCGATGCCGAAGTCGAGCACGCGCGGCTGGGTGCGGCCCACCATGAAGATGTTGGCCGGCTTGATGTCGCGGTGAACCACACCCTTGGAGTGGGCGTAGGCGAGCGCATCGGCCACCCGGCGCACCACGAGGGCGGCTTGCGTCGGCGTGGGTTTCCAGCCTTCGAGGCGCAGCTGGCGCAGGTCGCGGCCCTTGAGCAGCTCCATCGCGATGTAGGCGCCTTGTTCGCTCACGCCGGCATCGAACACCGTCACGATGTGCGGGTGGCTCAGGCCACCGGCGGCACGCGCTTCGTTCAGGAACAAGGCGTTGAACGACTCGCGCTCTTCGGCCGAGATCTCCAGGTTCAAGGTCTTGATGGCGATCAGGCGCGACAACAGCGGGTCGTGCGCCGCGAACACGCGACCGAGGCCACCCTCGCCGATCTGGTACTTGAGGGCATAACGGCCGATGTGGCCGATGGTGGGCAACTGGTCGGTGGCCTTGTTGGGCGGGTTGGCGTTGAACGCCATCGCGGGCTGCGCGGGCAGGCCCATCTCTTCGGTGTCGCTCCAGGGCGCCGAGTCACCGCCAGCAGGCAGGCTGTTGGGGCCGGGAACGGACGGAGACGGTTCAGACGCTAAGCCGGACATGGAAGAACTTGGATTCGTCATTCAGCGGGCAGTAAGCAACCACCATCGTGCGAGCTTAGACCAAGCGGGGTGCACCAAGGCACCAAAAAGCACCGCGTTCGAGCATTAGTAACACCCCGACACGAAAGAGGATGTGAGGTTTTTTACTCACGATGGAGCGCAGTGTGCAGCCTGGCCACGGCCTGCTGCAGGCTGCCCATGCTGCTGGCATAGGAAAAACGCACGTAGCGCTCGCCCGCATGGGGCCCGAAATCGCGGCCAGGGGTGATGGCCACATGGGCGCGGCGCATCAGGTCGAAGCAGAAATCCCAGCTGCTGGCCGAGTGCGCCGAACAATCGGCCCAGGCATAGAACGCACCGTCGGGCATGACGGGGACGCTGAGGCCGAGTTGGTTCAAGGCCGGCACCAGGTAGTCGCGCCGGGCCTTGAACTCGCTGCGGCGGCGTTCGTATTCCTTGAGGGAGTCGGCCTCGAAGCAGGCCAGCGCCGCGTGCTGGGCCACCGAAGAGGCACAGATGTAGAGGTTTTGCGCGAGTTTTTCGACCGGGGCGACCAGCGCCTCGGGCAGCACCAGCCAGCCCAGGCGCCATCCCGTCATGCTGAAGTACTTGGAGAAGCTGTTGATCGAGATGATGTCGCCACCATGGGCCAGCGCGCTGTGGCCAAAGGCTTCGTCGAAGCTTAAGGCCAGGTAGATCTCGTCGACCATGGTGAAGCCGCCGCGGCTGCGCACGGCCTGGGCGATGCGCGCCATCTCGTCATGGGCGATCGAGGTGCCCGTGGGGTTGGAGGGCGAAGCCAGCAAGACGCCGCGGGTGTGGGGCGTCCAGGCGGCTTCGACGCCCGCCGCATCAAGTTGAAAACGGTTTTCGGGGGGGGAGGGCAGCAACACCGGCACCCCATCGGCAGCCGCCACGAAATGGCGGTTGCAGGCGTAGCTGGGGTCGGGCATCAGCACCTCGTCGCCGCGGTCCACCAATGCGAGGCAGACCAGTTGCAATGCGGCCGACGCGCCGGCGGTGATCACGATGCGATGCGCCGGCACGTCGATGCCAAAGCGTTCGGCATACCACTGGCTCAGTCGCTCACGCAGCGCGGGCAGGCCGGTGGCGGGTGTGTACTGGGTGCGGCCCTGGCTCAGGCAGCGCAACGCTGCTTCTTGGACCAGCGGTGGGGCGGTGAAGTCGGGCTCGCCGATGTTCAAGAAGATCATCGGCGAGTCGGCGCATTCAGGGCTGGCGGCAATCTCGGCCGCTGCCTTGGCGCACTCCATCACGTAGAAGGGCTCGATGTGATCGAGCCGGCCCGCGAGTTTCATGGGGGCGGCGTGTGTGTGGAGCCGTCAGCGGCGCGAGGCGCGAAAGGCCTCGACCTCCAGCGGCCGCAGATCCACCGCCGCCTTGTCGAGCACGCCGTTCACGTACTTGTGGCCGTCGGTGCCGCCGAAACTCTTGGCCAGCTCCACGGCCTCGTTGATCGCCACCTTGTAGGGGATGTCGATGCAGTGCTTGAGCTCGTAGACGCCGATCATCAGCACGCCGTGTTCGACTGGCGAGAGCTCGTTGGTCTTGCGGTCGACGTGGCGGGTGAGCGCGGCGTCGATGTCGGAGGCTTCGGCGATGCAGCCGTGCAACAGCGCGTCGAAGTGTGCTGCGTCACATTTGTCGAAACCTTCTTGTTCGCGCACGTGGGCGTCGATCACGCCGGGTTCACCACCCGAGAGCAGCCACTCGTACAGGCCTTGCACCGCAAACTCGCGCGAGCGCCGGCGCGACGATTTGGGGCGCACGGGTTTGGCGGGCGGCTTGCCCGCGCTGGCGGGCTTCTTGGGGGTGTCGGTCACGAAAGTTCTTCCAGCAGGTTGGCCATCTCGACGGCCACACGGGCGGCGTCGCGGCCTTTTTCGTCGGCGCGGGCCCAGGCCTGGGCTTCGTTCTCGACAGTCAGGATGGCGTTGGCCACCGGCAGCTCGTGGTCGAGCGACACGCGGCTCACACCGGCACCGCTCTCATTGGCGACCAGCTCGAAGTGGTAGGTCTCGCCGCGAATGATGCAGCCGAGTGCGATCAGCGCGTCGTAGCGGTCGCTCTGCGCCATGGCGTTGAGCGCAACCGGCACTTCGAGCGCACCCGGCACGGTGACATGGCGGATGTGCTTGGCGGCCACGCCCAAGGCCTCCAGCTCGGCCATGCACGACTGCGCGAGCTGGTCGGTGAGCTTTTCGTTGAAGCGGGCTTGCACGATGCCGATGCGCAAATCGGTGCCGTCCAGATCAATCGCCTGGCCTTTGTCAGCGTCTTGCATAGAGAGTTTCCTTCAGTGTTCCGGAGCGACGAAGCCGGTGACTTCGAGGCCATAGCCCGTCATGCTGGGCATGCGGCGCGGGCTGCCCAGCAGCTTCATCTTGCTCACACCCAGCTCGCGCAGGATCTGTGCGCCGATGCCGTAGGTGCGCAGGTCCATCTGGCCGCGCACGGGGGCCGTGCTGACGGGTGTGCCCAGGCGGGCCAGCATCGCGCTGGTGTCGTCGCCGCAGTTCAGCAGCACGGCGACACCCCGGCCTGCGGCCTGCACAGCCTGCAAGGCCTTGGGCAAAGGCCACGAGTGGCCACACGCGCCCACATCGAGCAAGTCCATCACCGACAGCGGCTCGTGCACACGCACCAGCACTTCTTCGCCGGTGTGCACGTCGCCATGGCTCAGCGCCAGGTGCACGCCGCCGGTGCGGTCGCGGAAGGTGGTGCAGTCGAACACGCCCTGGGCGGTGCTCAGCTGGCGCTGTCCCAGGCGCTCGATCAGGCTTTCGTTGCGGCTGCGGTAGCCGATGAGGTCGGCGATGGTGCCGATCTTGAGGCCGTGTTCCTTGGCGAAGATTTCAAGATCGGGCAGACGGGCCATGGTGCCGTCGTCTTTCATGATCTCGCAGATGACCGAGGTGGGCGACAGGCCCGCCATGCCGGCGAGGTCGCACCCGGCTTCGGTGTGGCCGGCGCGCATGAGCACACCGCCGTCTTTGGCTTGCAGCGGGAAGATGTGGCCGGGCTGCACCAGGTCGCTGGCCTGAGCGTCGCGGGCGACAGCGGCCTGGATGGTGCGGGCGCGGTCGGCAGCCGAGATACCGGTGGTGACGCCGGTGGCGGCTTCGATCGAGACGGTGAAGGCGGTGCCGTGCTGCGTGCCGTTGCGCGTGGCCATGGGTGGCAGGCGCAGGCGCTCGCAACGTTCGCGGGTGAGGGTCAGGCAGATCAGGCCGCGGCCGAAGCGCGCCATGAAGTTGATGGCTTCGGGTGTGACGTGGTCGGCGGCGAGCACGAGGTCGCCTTCGTTTTCGCGGTCTTCTTCATCCACGAGGATGACCATGCGGCCGGCAGCCAGCTCAGCAATGAGCTCTGGGACAGGAGAAA
>JACMKJ010000025.1 GCA_014380155.1 Rhizobacter sp.
GTCGGCAGTCTCGGGCCTGGTGCCGTCAGTCGACTGGCTGCTCTACAGCGCCATCCGCAAAGAGGCTTTGCTCACCTCGCAGATCGAAGGCACGCAGGCCACGCTGACCGACCTGTTCAACCAGGAAGCGGGCTTTGCGGTGAGCAACACCGACGACGTGGCCGAGGTCACCAACTACCTGCGTGCCTTTCGCTTGGTGCGCGAGCAGCTGCGCGACCCCAAAGGCCTGCCGATCAGCGTGCGCCTGTTGTGCGAAGCGCACCGGTTGCTCATGGACGGCGCGCGCGGCACAGGCAAGCAGCCAGGCGAGCTGCGCCGCTCGCAAAACTGGCTCGGCGGCACCCGGCCAGGCAAGGCAGTGTTCGTGCCACCACCGCCCGAGCGCGTGCCGGCCCTGCTGGCCGAGCTGGAGCGCTTCATTCACCACCGCAAACCCAAGCTGCCGCCGCTGGTGCGGGTGGCGCTGGTGCACGTGCAGTTCGAGACCATCCACCCCTTTCTCGACGGCAATGGCCGGATCGGCCGCCTGCTAGTCGCAGCGCTGATGGAGCAGTGGGGCTTGCTGCCCGAGCCGCTGATGTACTTGAGCGGCTATTTGAAGCAGCACCAGGCCGAGTACTACCGCCGGCTGTCGGCGGTGCGCACGCACGGCGACTGGGAGGGCTGGGTGAGTTTCTTTCTGGAGGGTGTGGCCGCAGCAGCCGAAGACGCCGAGCGCGGTGTGGTGGCCATTGCCACGCTGGTGGCCACCGACCGCCGCCGCCTGCTGCAAGCACCCAAGGCCGGGCCGGGCAGCTACAGGTTGTTCGAGATGCTGCCGATGATGCCGCGCTTCACCATCGAGCAGGTGCGGCAGAAGCTGACCACGAGCTTCCCCACGGCCACGGCCGCAGTGAAGGTGCTCGAGGAGCTGGGCATCGTGACAGAGTTGACCGGGCAGAGGAAGAACCGCAGCTACAGCTACCCGGCTTACATTGACTTGATGGCACGCTAACGGCCTGCCGGCCTCAAAAGCCAGCATGGGCCCAAGGGACACAAAGTGATCGAAGACCAGCTCGAGCAAGAAACCCCGT
The DNA here is from genome assembly GCA_014380155.1 of Rhizobacter sp. Taxonomy (GTDB): domain Bacteria; phylum Pseudomonadota; class Gammaproteobacteria; order Burkholderiales; family Burkholderiaceae_C; genus Rhizobacter. Next base: position 1,074 of record JACMKJ010000025.1, read on the forward strand.
CGTGCCCAAAAGCCGCACTGCGCCTCGGCACCCTGCTGCTCGCCTTGCTGCTCACCGCTTGCGGCTCCACCCCCAGCCGCGACGGCCCCGAGGCCAAACCTCCCCCCAACCTCGACAAGGTGCCCGACGCGCAGCCGAAGATCGAGCCCATCCGCGACGGTGGCCCCAACAAGCCGTATGCGCTGGCCGGGCGAAGCTACACGCCGCTCACCGGCGACAAACCGCTCGCTGAGAAGGGGTTGGCCTCGTGGTACGGCAAGAAGTTTCACGGCAGGCGCACGGCCAGCGGCGAGGTCTACAACATGTATGCGATGACGGCGGCGCACAAGACCATGCCGCTGCCGAGCTACGCGCGTGTGCGCAACCCGGCCAACGGCCGCGAGATCATCGTGCGGGTCAACGACCGGGGGCCGTTTCACGCCGGGCGTGTGATCGACCTGAGCTACACCGCCGCGATGAAGCTCGGGGTGCTGGGCGGCGTGGCCCCGGTGGAGGTGGAGCGCATCACGCACGAGCAGATCCGCAGTGGCGATTGGCGGCGCGAGGGCAAGGCCGCGACCCCCGTGGAAACCGTGGTACCGGCGATCGATGTCACAGCCAGCACCGAGCCGAGCCCGGCGCCGTTGGTGGCTGCGACGGCGGCGGCACAAGGCTTCTGGGTGCAACTGGGCGCCTTTCGGCAGCGCGACGGCGCCGAGCAGTTCCAGCGCAGGGTGGCCGACGAGCTGGACTGGCTCTCGCCGTTGTTGGCCATCTTCAGCGAGCCGCAACTGTTTCGCCTGCAGGCCGGGCCCTACCCGACGCGCAGCGAGGCGCAAGACGCGGCAGGCCGAATCCGCGATGCGCTCAAGCTGGTGCCGGTGGTGATCGAGCGACGCTGAGGTGTCGCCGGGCCGTCGCTTCGTTCAGCGCCCGCCGGTCACATCGATGGTCGCGCCGGTGGTGTAGCTGGCGGCATCAGACAGCAGCCACACGATGGCCTGCGCAATCTCGTCGGCGGTGCCGGGGCGCTGCATCGGGATCAGCGACGCTGACTGGTGGGCGCGGTCGGGCAGCCCGCCTGCGGCATGGATGTCGGTGTCGATGATGCCGGGGCGCACCCCGTTGACCCGCACCCCTTCAGACGCGACCTCCCGGGCCAGGCCCAGCGTGAAGGTGTCGATGGCGCCCTTGGAGGCCGCGTAGTCCACATACATGCCCGGCGCACCGATGCGCGCTGCCGCAGACGAGAGGTTGACGATGGCACCACCCAAGCCGCCATGGCGTGTGGACATGCGACGCAGCGCCTCGCGTGCGCAGACGAAGCTGCCGACGATGTTGACGCCAAACATGCGCTGCAGGCGCTCGACGCTCATCTCGTCGACCCGCGCACCGAGGTCGATCACACCGGCGTTGTTGACCAGGCCCGCGAGACGCGGCAACTCGGCGTCGATGCGCGCGAACATGGCCAGCACTTGGGCCTCGTCGGCCACATCGGCTTGCAACGCGAACGCCTGGCCCCCAGCAGCCTGGATGGTTTGCACGACCGACCGCGCTGCCGCCGCGTCGCGCGTGTAATTGACCGCCACCGCCCAACCTTCGCGCGCGCACAGCAGCGCGGTGGCCGCGCCGATGCCGCGGCTGCCGCCGGTGACCAGCACCGTGCGCTCATTCCTGGGCATCGTCTTTCGCCTTCTCATCGAGCGGCGCCTGCAAGGCCGCCGCACCTTGCAGGAACTGCGTGGTGTCCACCGGCTTGGCCACGCGCAAGGCCGGCGGGAAGAGGTGGTTCATGTACAGCTCTTCGCCCAGGCGGTCGCTGCTTTGCACGTTGCGCCAGACACTCACGCCCACCCCCAGCACCACGCTGGCGACGGCAAAGGCGAGGGTGCGGCGCGGGTGGTGCGGCTCGACCGCCTGCAGGTGAAAGTAAAGCACCGCGCTCAGGATGGCGAAGTCGAACACGAAGCCGAAGTCGGTGAGCCACGGCCACGAGAAGGCAAACGCCAGCAGGCTCGTGCCCAGCGTCACGGCCTCCCAGGTGAGCACCGCGATCAGCAGCACACGCACGTGCCAGCCAAAGTGGCTCTGGCGCGTGAACACCTTGGACAACAAGGTCCACAAGCCGGCCCAGCCCAGGGCCATGGTCAGCGCCGACACCGTCACCGAGCCGAGTGCGCGCACGAAGGTGTCGGGGTCGCTGTCGAGCCAGATGCTGAAGACGAGGGTCAGCGCGGCTGCCACGGCCAGCAAGGCCAGTGTCGGCAGCTCTTGCGCGAGCACGCGCGTGACCCCGAGTGGCCGCTCGGGCGCCAGGGTGTGGCTCGCCAGGCGCAGGCGCAGGTGGGTGTGGCCGGCGACCAGCAA